>CALFRR010000086.1 GCA_937919435.1 uncultured Alphaproteobacteria bacterium
CGCAAGAACCGTAAGAAGGTGCCGCATCCGATCGTCGCGCTGGTCGGCTACACCAACGCCGGCAAATCGACGCTGTTCAACCGGCTGACCGAGGCCGACGTCTTCGCCAAGGACCTGTTGTTCGCCACCCTCGATCCGACGCTGCGGCGGGTGAAGCTGCCGCACGGCGGCGAGGCGATCCTGTCGGACACCGTCGGTTTCGTGTCCGATCTGCCGACGACCCTGGTCGCCGCCTTCCGGGCGACGCTCGAAGAGGTGATCGAGGCGGATCTGGTCCTGCACGTGCGCGACATCAGCCACGAGGACACGGCGGCGCAGGCGAAGGACGTCGAGACGGTGCTCGACCAGCTCGGCATCGATCCGACCGACCGCGACCGGTTGATCGAGGTCTGGAACAAGATCGACCGGCTCGATCCCGAACGACGCGACGCGCTGCTCGCCGAAGGTGCCCGGCCGGCGGTCGACGGTCCGACGGCGGCCCCGGTGTCGGCGGTGACCGGAGACGGCGTGGCGGCGCTGCTCGATCTGGTCGAGGCACGGCTCAACCGCGAACGGGCGGTGTTCCGGGTGGAAATTCCGGTGGCGGAAGGCGAGCTCCTCGCCTGGCTCTACCGGTCGACCGAAGTGGTCGAACGGGCCGAGGTCGAAGACGCCACCTCGCTCCGGGTCCGGGTGCCGGACAAGGCGCTCGATCTGTTCCGGGCGCGGGCCGGCCGCTACATCCGCGACGTGCGCGGCCGGGTCGGTCCCGGACGGGCGGCGGCGACGGTCCACGGTGGATTCGATCCGTTGGCCTGAGGGGTGAGCGGGGAGGGTGGTTCCGTTCCCTCCCGAGCGAGGCGGAAGGGCGGACGGCGCAGATGAAGACCATCGGCATCATCGGCGGAATGAGCCCGGAATCGACCGTCGTCTACTACCGGGAGATCAATCGCCGGATCAACGCCGCGCTCGGCGACCACCACAGCGCGCAGATGGTGCTGTTCAACGTCCAGTATCAGGACATCAAACGGTGTCACCGGGCGGAGGACTGGGGCGCCGCCGGCGATCTGCTGGCCGAGGCGGGGGTGAGCCTGAAGCGAGCCGGGGCGGACTTCCTGGTGCTCGCCACCAACACCATGCATCTGGTGGCCGCGCGGATCACCGAGGCGACCGGGCTGCCGCTCCTCCACATCGCCGAGGTCACCGCCGACCGGCTGGTGCGCGACGGGGTGCGCCGGGTCGGGCTGACCGGCACGCGCTTCACCATGGAGCACGACTTCTATCGGCGGATCCTGACCGATCGAGGCCTCGATGTGGTGGTTCCGGAGGCGGCGGAGCGCGACGCGATCCATCGGATCATCAACGACGAGCTGATCTCCGGAGTGACCACCGAGGCGTCGCGCGGGGTGTTTCGGGAGATCGTCGGGTCGCTGCGGGCGCGCGGCTGCGAGGGCGTGATTCTCGGCTGTACCGAGATCGGGCTGCTGATCGCGCCCGAGGACGTGGTGCTGCCGACCTACGACACCGCGCTCCTCCACATCGAGGCGGCGGCCGATCTCGCGTTGCGCGGGTAGGCTGCGTCACTGCGTCGCGCGGTCCGGACGAAGGAAACGCGAGCCGAGGCCCGCGCTCCCTGCTTCCCCCCTCGATGTCCGTCCGTCCGACCGGTGTGCCGCCGGATCCTCGCCGATCAGGCGAAGAGGTCGGCGAATTCGGCCTCGATCTCCGGCAGAGCCCGCAGAATCTCCTCGAGATGGGTGCGGATGGCGTGTTCCGCCCGGTCGGGATCGTGGGCGTCGATGGCTTCCATGATCGCTCGGTGCTGGCGCACCAGGAGCGGCGTGGTGTTGGGCAGCGGCAGGGTCAGATGGCAGACCCGGTCCATGTGCGCCTTGATGTCCTCGACGACGTCCCAGGCGGTCGGATATCCGGCGCCCTCGGCGAGCATGCGGTGGAAACTCTCGTCGGCCCGCTGGAAGGTGTAGTGGGCGCGGTCGGCCGACAGCGACTCCTGGACCAGCAGCGACTGCTCGATGCGTTCGCGTACCGCCGGATCGAAGGCTCGGGCCGCGGCGCGGACCACCGCCACTTCGAGCGACTCCCGGATGAACCGCGCCTGACGCATCTTCTCGGCCGAGATCTTGACCACGAAGGTGCCGCGGCGCGGCTGGATCTCCACGAACTCCGCCTTGGCCAGCGAGATGAACGCTTCGCGCACCGGCTGGCGCGAAACGCCGTAGCGTTCGGCGAGATCCTTCTCCGACAGCGAGGCGCCCGGCGTCAGTTCCAGCGTGACGATCGCCTTCCGGATCTCCCGTTCGACGCGCTTGGCGGCGGTCTCCGGTGCGACCGCCTCGAGGGCGTCGGCGGCGATCTCGGTGGGGGGGGCTTCCGAGGCGGACATCTGCGCTTCACCTGATCTGTACAGAGGGGGTGGTAAAGTGGCATGACCACTTTGCGCTGGAAATCTCTGGTGAGACCTGCCATACCACACTGGCGCACCCCATGGGAATGGGGTACCATACCAAAATACCCGAGACCGGACGGATCGACCACCGGCGTGTGAACGATCCGCGCGATGGAGAGAACGACGTGAAGCGACTGACCGATCGCGAGGTCGAAGTGATCGCCGACGCCTTCGTCTCGGCGCGGCGCGAGGCTCGGGTCCTCGATCGCTTTCCCGGGGACCTGCCGGCGACGCTCGACGACGCCTATCGGGTCCAGGAAGCGCAGATCGCTCTCGACGGGCGGCCGGTGGTGGGCTGGAAGGTCGCGATGATCCGCCCCGATCTGCGCGCCGCACTGGGCGCCGAGCGGATCTGCGGACCGATCTTCGCCGGGCTGGTCGCCGATCTGCCGGAAGGCGGAGCCGCGGACGTCGCGGTCCACGACGGCGGCTTCGCTGCGCTCGAGGCGGAGTTCGTGGCGCGGTTCGCCGCCGATCTCGAGCCCGGCCCGGACGGTTTCGACGACGCCCGGATCGCCTCGGCGCTCGCCTCGCTGCACGCCGGGGCCGAGGTCGCCTCGAGCCCGCTGCCGCCGATCAACGAAATCGGCCCGATCGCCGTCGTCTGCGATCGCGGCAACAACGCGGGGGCCGTCGTCGGCCCGACGCTGCCGGACTGGCGGACCGCCGATCCGGCGACGCTGACCTCCGAAATGCTGGTCGACGGCGTCTCGGTCGGTCGCGGGTCCGCCGCGTCCGTGCCGGGCGGGCCGATCGGTGCGCTCGCCTTCCTCGCCGACAATCTGGCGAAGCGGGGGCGGAAGCTCCGTGCCGGCGACGTCGTGCTCACCGGCATGACCACCGGCATCCACATCGTCGTCCCGGGATCCTCGGGACGGATCGTCTTCGGTGGCGTCGCGGCCTGCGACATGCGGGTCGTCGCCGTCACGAAAGGCTCTCGGCCGTCCTGAGGACCGCCGAGAGACCGCCATCGTCGGGCCCGCCGACGACCGCGAGCGGGTATTCCGATCAGGAACCGACCGACAAGGTTCCGATCGTCCAGGAGGAGTGATCCCATGAAGTTCGCATATGCTTTCGTTCTGGGCGCCGCGCTGGCGCAGGCCCTGGTTTCCTCCGCCTCCGCTCAGACGATGACGCTCAAGGCGGCGGACATCCATCCCGACGGCTATCCGACCGTCGAAGCCGTCATCTACATGGGCAAGCTGGTCGACGAACGGACCAAGGGCCGCATCAAGATCCAGGAATTCAACAACGCCGTGCTCGGCGGTGAGAAGGACACGATCGAACAGACCCAGTTCGGCGTGATCGACTTCAACCGCGTCTCGACCGCGCAGTTCAACAACGTCGTGACCGAGACCTCGGTCTACGGCCTGCCGTTCCTTTTCCGCTCGACCGAGCACATGCACAACGTGGTCGACGGCCCGATCGGTCAGGAAATTCTCGCCGCCTTCGAGGCCAAGGGCCTGATCGCGCTCTGCTACTACGACTCGGGCGCGCGCAACTTCTACACCAAGAAGCCGATCACCAAGCTCGCCGACATGAAGGGCATGAAGATCCGTGTTCAGCAGTCGGACATGTGGGTGTCGATGATGCAGGCGTTCGGCGCCAACCCGACCCCGATGGCCTTCGGTGAGGTCTACTCGGCGATCCAGACCGGTGTCGTCGACGGCGCCGAGAACAACTGGCCGTCCTACGAGTCGTCGCGCCACTTCGAAGTCGCCAAGTACTACACCCTGACCGAGCACTCGCTGCAGCCGGAAGTGCTGGTCATGTCGAAGAAGACCTACGACAAGCTTTCGGCCGACGATCAGAAGATCATCCGGCAGGCGGCCAAGGAGAGCGTCACCAAGATGCGCGAGCTGTGGCAGGCTCGCGAGAAGGCCTCCGAGGCCAAGGTGCGCGCCGGCGGCGCCATCGTCAATTCGGTCGACAAGGCCGAGTTCGTCGCGGCGATGAAGCCGGTCTACGACAAGTACGTGACCGACGCGAAGCTGAAGAGCCTCGTCGAGCGGATCATCGCCACCAAGTGAGCCCGAGGGGGGCTCTCCCGTCACCGAACTCTTCGCCGGCGGTCACGGCCGCCGGCGGTCGTTCGAACCGAAACCCACGTCATCGATGGAGCGACATGCATGTCGCGAATCAATCCAGCCACTCGACGTGCACTCGACCTCTCCGCAAAAATTTCTCTCGGTATTTGCGGTGTCGCTCTCGTGACCATGACCGTCATCGTCGGGATGCAGGTCTTCAGCCGTTACGTTCTGAATTTTTCACTGACCTGGGTCGAGCCGTTGGCGATCCAACTGATGGGTTGGTTCATCTTCTTGGGTGCCGCCGTCGGTATCCGTGAAGGGTTCCATCTCGGCCTCGATCTGTTGCGTCATTTCGCTTCGCCCCGCGCCAACGCGATGATGGATGCGGTGTCGATGGTGGTCGTGGGCATCTTCGGCCTGTTCGTCTCCTGGTACGGTCTGGCGCTGGTCATCCGGACCTGGGACACCACGATCTCCGGCCTCGGGATCTCCGGTGGATGGGATTTCATGCCGCTGGTCTTCGCCGGAATTCTGATGACGGTCTACGCGATCGAGCGACTGGTCGATCTCGACTTCTCCGGCAAGCCGCACGACGACGTCCGCACGGTGGAGGCCTCCTGATGGAACTCTGGATTCTCTTCGGCTCCTTCGTCGGGCTGCTCGTCCTCGGGACGCCGATCGCCTTCTGTCTGGCGATCTCCTCGCTCGCCACCATCCTCTACATGGGTCTGCCGCCGGTGATCGTCGTCCAGCGGATGAATTCGGGAGTCAGCGCCTTCGCGTTGCTGGCGATTCCGTTCTTCATCTACGCCGGCGACGTGATGGTGCGCGGCGGTATCGCCGAGAAGCTGGTCCGGTTGGCGGCGACGATGGTCGGCCATCTGCGTGGCGGCCTCGGGCAGGTCAACATCGTCGCCTCGACGATGTTCGGCGGCGTCTCCGGGTCGGCGGTGGCCGATGCCTCGGCGGTCGGCGGTCTGATGATCCCGCAGATGCGGTCGCGCGGCTATGACGTCGACTATGCGGTGAACATCACCTCGGTCGGCGCGATCATCGCGCTGCTGATCCCGCCGTCGCACAACATGATCATCTATTCGATCTCGGCCGGCGGTACCGTGTCGATTGCCGACCTGTTCACCGCCGGCATCATTCCCGGCCTGCTGCTCGCGGGCTCCCTGATGTTCGCCGGCTGGTGGGTTGCGGTGAAGCGTGGCTATCCGCCGGAAGTGTTCCCCGGTTGGCGCGCCCTCGGCCCGATCCTGATCAACGCGATCCCCGGCATTCTGCTGATAGCGATCATCTTCGGCGGCGTGCGGTCCGGCGTGTTCACCGCGACCGAGAGTTCGTGCATCGCGCTGATCTACGCGCTGCTGGTCACCCTGGTGGTCTTCCGCCAGATGGACTGGAACGATTTCGTCGCCGCCACGATGGGCGCGGTCCGCACCACGGCGATGGTGCTGATGGTGATCGGTTCGGCCGCCTCCTTCGCCTGGCTGCTGGCGATCCTGCAGGTGCCGGCGGCGATGGTCGCGGGCATGAGGGCGATCTCCGACAATCCGCTGGTGATCTTCCTGCTGCTCAACGTGATCCTGCTGATCCTCGGCTGCTTCATGGACATGGCGCCGCTGATCATCATCACCACGCCGATCTTCAAGCCGGTGGTCGACGCCTTCGGCATGGATCCGGTGCAGTTCGGCACCATCCTGATCCTCAACCTCGGCATCGGCCTGTGCACGCCACCGGTCGGATCGGTGCTGTTCGTCACCTGCGCGATCGCCAAGATCCCGATCATGCAGGCGGTTCGGTCGATCTGGCCGTTCTACTTCGCCGCCTTCGTGGTGCTGATGCTGGTCACCTACATCCCCGCGGTCTCGCTCTGGCTGCCCCACGCCTTCCACTGACCGTCGGCGTGACGGCGCCTCGCGTGAAGACACCGGCCACGGGTGACCGTGGCCGGTGTTTCGCGTTTCGGAAGAGGGACCGGAGAGCAGAGGGCGGTGCAGGGAAGGGGCTCAGAGCCCCTTCGCCTCGACCCACAGGGCTTCCATCTCGTCGAGGCTCGCCTCGCTCGGGGTACGGCCCTGGTCGGCGAGACGGGCTTCGATATGGGCGAAGCGGCGGCGGAACTTGTCGTTGGTGCCGCGCAGCGCCTTCTCCGGATCGAGCTTCAGATGGCGGGCGAGGTTCGCCACCGCGAACAGCACGTCGCCGAGTTCGTCCTCCTGGCGCGCGGAAATCGGATCGGGACGGTCGATCTCGGCTTCGATCTCGTCGAGTTCCTCGCGGATCTTGGCGAGCACCGCCTTCGGGTCGTTCCAGTCGAAGCCGACGGTGCCGGCCCGCTCCTGGAGCTTCACCGCCCGGGTCAGACCGGGCAGCGCGACGGGGACGCCGTCGAGCAGGCCCTTCGTCTCCGGCGGATGGCCCTCGGCGGCGCGGCGGGCGGCACGGGCGGCCTTCTCGTCGGCCTTGATCCGGCCCCAGGCGGCCTGAGCGACGTCGACGTCGCGGGTGTCGAGATCGCCGAAGACGTGCGGATGGCGGCGGATCATCTTGGCGGTGATCGCCTCGACCACCGATCCGAAATCGAAGCTGCCTTCCTCTTCGGCCATCCGGGCGTGGAACACCACCTGGAGAAGAAGGTCGCCGAGCTCTTCGCAGAGGTCGTGGCGATCGCCGCCGTCGATCGCCTCGGCGACCTCGTAGGCCTCCTCGATGGTGAAGGGGGCGATCGAGGCGAAGTTCTGCTCGAGGTCCCACGGGCAGCCGGTGCCGGGCGTGCGCAGCCGCGCCATGATCTCGAGGAGGCGGTCGATGTCGCGAGACGGGGTCATGACGGAACCTTGGACGGGGTGCGAGTCGTCGTGTGGGAAGGCGGGACTGTAGTTCGGATCGCGCCCCGCTGTCAGCGCCGCGAGCGGGCGGCGGGTGCCCGCGGACCGGGGGCGTCCGGTGGCGTCGCCGGAGGAGGGGGCGACCGGCCGCCACCGCGGGTGGGCGCGGCGGTGGCCGTGTGCTAGAAGGCGCCGGCCGGCATGCGACCGGCTTCCTCCCGAGATGCCGCCGATGAGCCCGCCGATCCCGGTCACCCGATCGATCCGCCTCGATCCCGACGAACTCGTCGAGAGTTTCGTGCGCGCCTCCGGCCCGGGCGGGCAGAACGTCAACAAGGTGGCGACGGCGGTCGAACTGCGCTTCGACGCCGGCCGCTCGCCTTCGCTGCCCGAAGCGGTTCGCGACCGCCTGATGCGGCTCGCCGGGCGGCGACTGACCCTCGACGGCGTCATCGTGATCCGCGCCGACCGCTTCCGGACCCAGGAGCGCAACCGGGCGGACGCGCAGGAGCGGCTGTTCGAACTGATCCGTGAAGCGGCGACACCGCCACCGCCGCCGCGCAAGGCGACCAAGCCGACCTGGGGCAGCCAGCTCGACCGGCTCGCCTCGAAGAAGAAGCGCGGTACGGTGAAGACGCTCCGATCGCGGCGCCCGGACGTCGACTGAAATATCAATTGGCGGGGAGGGGGCATCTCCCGCGTCGGGGAGGGGGCCTCGGCGCGGAACCGCGTCCGATCGGGAGGGGGGCTCCCGGCGTCGGTCGGCTCAGATCAGTCCGGCGGCGATGTTGACGGTCAGGGCGAGCACGGTGGTGTTGAAGAAGAAGGCGAGGGTGCAGTGCACCAGGCCGATCCGCCGCATCCGTTTCGAGGTGAACTCGACGTCGGCGGTCTGGCCGGAAGTGCCGATCACCACGGCGACATAGAGGAAGTCCCAATAGTCGGGGTGGTCCTCGCCGGGAATCCGGAGGCCGGGATCGCCGCTGCCGCCGGCCCATTCGTGGGCGTAGTGCACCGCGAACATCACGTGGATGAAGGTCCAGGCGGTGGCGACGGTGACCGCGGCGAGGCCGACGTGGGCGGCGCGGGCGAGGCCGGTGAGATCCCGGACCACCGCCAGTTCGGCGACGATGGCGACCAGACTGGCGATGGCGGCGGCGATCGACAGGGCGAGGATCACCTCCTGACCGTCGTCGAGCAGCACCGCGCGCTCGCGCATGGCGCGTTCGTCGGAACCGGCCATCATCCCGAAATCGAGGCCGATCGAGAGTGCGGCGGCGGTGTTCCAGGCGAGCAGCGCGTCGGTCGACCAGCTCCAGGCACCGAACCTCGCGGCGACTGCGGCCACCACGGCGAACACGGCGAGCCCGGCGGCGAGACGAGGCCTCACCGAGAGATGGTGCAGGCCGGCGGGCAGACGGCGGCGACGGACGGGCGAGGGACGGGTGGGCATGGCCGGGTCTCGGTGGGCGGGTCGTCCGATCATCTCGCGTTCGGCGGCGAAAGGACAGCCGGACGGACGCACGACGGTCCGCCGTCGCATGGATCGGGCGCGCGGGAGACCGGCGACCGCGGGCGGTGTCGGGCTCGGCGGGCGTCGGGATCAGTCCGGCCGATCCAGTGCACGGCCGAAGCAGACGGCCTCGGGGCGATCGACGTAGCGGCCGAAATTCGGCACCCGGCGGTAGCCGTGGTGTTCGTAGAAGCGGATCGCCCGCAGGTTCACGGCGCGGGTCTCCAGCCGGATTTCGGCATAACCGTCGGCCGCGGCTCGGCGTTCGAGGTGGGCGAGGATCTCGGCGCCGACGTGAGTACCGGGTGTCGCATACATCCGTTTCAGCTCGGCGACGCCCGGGGCGAGCGGTCGATAGGCGCCGCAACCGACGGCTTCGCCGGCGGGATCGAGGGCGATCACGAACAGCGACCCGTCGACCGTGACGTCGCGTGGATCGAAGGAAGCGTTTCCGCTCGCGCCGGTGATCGCCTCGAGCGTCGCACCGAGGCGTTCGAGCAGGGCGGCGGCGGCCGGATGGTCGGGCGAGACGGCTTCGATGCGATACATCCGAACGGTCCTGCGAAGGATCCACGTGGGCCGGTCACGGAGGTGAGCGACGGGAACGCGTATGGGGGAGGCGATGTCGACCGTGCGGGGGAGACCGTGGTCGCGACGGGACGGGGCGGGTTCGACGCGTCGGATCCTAGGGGCGGGTCGCGGCCGACGCCAGGGCCGGCCGTCCGATACGGCCGCGACGGCAGCGCACGGCGATCGGTCGCAGACCGGTCTCGACCGGCCGCGGCCGGGAGGCAGGGAGCATACGGGAGCCGGACGGGTTTGAAGCGCGGCGGACGCGGATGCCGTCGGGGCGGCGGAAATGCAGGGAGAGTGGGCGGCTCGAACCGCCGCAGCGGAGGATGTTTCGAAACGGGTGATTCGCATAAGACGGATTATGGAAAATAAAATCCATGGCGATCCATGTGTGGCGCCCGTGGTGCCGCCGGTGCCGCGGAGGTCGTTCATGGTCGGCCGAGGCCGCTTCAGGGCGCGGCCGGTGATCCCATCCCCTGCGGATGGAGCGATCGTCGGCGGGCGTGTCGCGGCGGCTGCCGTTGCGGGACCGATCTCTGTCCGACATCCGTACCACACGATCGGTGGCGCCGGCTCGTCCGCCGCGCGGTCGATGGTCTCCGGGTGCCGTTCGGACGGCCGGTGGTCGCCCTGCGTCATGGCGTCCGTCACGCCGATGGGCTCGAAACGCGCGTCGGTCGATCTCGTCCGCCTCGCCACCGGTATGGCCGTCGACCGACGGCGCGCGTCCGCGACGGACCAGTGGTCGCGGCGACACTTCGGTGCTCCGCGACGCCGCTCCGAGGAGCGTCCGATCGGTGACACTGGCGATCGAGCCGGTGAAAGGTCCCATCGGCGCGATGCCGCTGGACGGGAAAAACGATGCGGAGCGAGCCCGAACCGCATCGGTATTCGTGTCCATCTCACTGAACGGGCATCGCTTTCCGTGGTTCGGGTGAGCCGCGGGCATCCCCTCGGCCGACCTCGCTCATGGCGTCGATCCGGCATCGGCTTCGATCGCGCGGCCGTGCACGGGAACCCGTGGCGCGACTTCGTCGGATCGCTGCGCCATGGATCCAGATGCCGGCCGATGCGAACCGAAAATCACAGGACGCGCTAGTATAAAACGATATTATACAATGCGATATAGGAGTTTCTTGGTGTTTACCGATGGCAACCGGCCCCCTCGGGCCACCGCGGGAGATTCGAGGGCTTGTGATCTGCGGTCGCGGTGCCGAGCGCCGTCGCGCGGAAGGGACGGCCTCTCGGTTCGCACCGGCGACCGCCCGGCATCGGCGCGGGCCGCCCTGCGGTCCGGCGGTGACGGCGGCGATCGCGGCGCGCCGGCTCAGGCCACCGTCGTCGTGTATTCGAACCCGTCCCAGGCCGGTTCGATCCCTTCCGGCAGGCTCTCGGCCAGACCACGGTAGTCGAGGGTGTTGTGCAGGTGGGTCAGCACCGCCCGGCGGGGCTTCAGCCGCTCGATCCAGGCGACCGCCTCGGGCACCGAGAAATGGCTCGGATGCGGTCGGCGACGCAGCGCACCGAGGATCCAGAGGTCGAGATTCGCGTAGTGGGGCGGGCTCTCCTCGGGAAAGCCGCTGGCGTCGGTCGAATAGGCGACGTCGCCGAAGCGCAGGCCGAGGCTCTCGATGTCGCCGTGGAACTGGCGAACCGGCGTGAAGGCGATCGCTCCCCCCTCCCCGTCGATCACCACCTCGCGGCCCGGTTCGATCCGCCGGTCGATCAGGATCGGCGGATAGGAGGAGCCCGGCGGGGTGGCGAAACAGTAGTCGAAGGCCTCGTGCACCCGCTTCGCGGTCGCCTCGTCCATGTGGACGTCGATCATCCGATGGCGGTTCAGGTAGAACGAGCGCAGGTCGTCGATACCGTGGATGTGGTCGGCGTGGGCATGGGTGATCACCACCGCGTCGACGTGAGGCACCCGGGCGTCGAGCATCTGCTCGCGCAGATCCGGGCCGACGTCGACCAGCAGGCGGGTGATCCGGCCTTTCGCGTCGGTGCGGGTGACCAGCAGCGCGGCCCGGCGGCGGCGGTTCTTCGGCTCGGTGGGATCGCATTCGCCCCAGTCGTTGCCGATCCGCGGTACCCCCGGCGACGAACCGCAACCGAGGATCCGGAAGGTCATCGTCGCCGCCATCGATCCGTCGTCCCTCTTCAGTTCGCCGGCGCGGGAACCCGCGAGAACAGCCGATGGAAGTTGGCCGTGGTGATCGCCGCGATCTCCTCCGGGCTCACGCCCTTGACCTTGGCCAGCACCTTCGCCGTCTCGGCGACATAGGCCGGCTCGCAACGTTTCCCGCGATGCGGCAGCGGCGCCAGATAGGGGCTGTCGGTTTCGACCAGCAGCCGGTCCATCGGCACGGTGGCGGCGATCTCGCGCACCTCTTCCGAGCGTTTGAAGGTCAGGATGCCGGAGAACGACACGTAGAGGCCGATCGCCAGCGCCCGCCGGGCGAGCTCCGGACCCGACGAGAAACAGTGGAGGAGGGCGGGGAAGGCCCCCTTCCCCATCTCCTCCTCGAGGATCGTCGCGACGTCGTCGTCGGCCTCGCGGGCGTGGATGACCAGCGGCAGACCGCTCGCCCGCGCCGCGGCGATGTGGGCGCGGAAGCTCGTCGCCTGACGCTCGCGCGGGGAGAAGTCGTAGTGGTAGTCGAGCCCGGCTTCGCCGATCGCCACCACCCGCGGATGCTCGGCGAGACGGAGCAGCTCGTCGGTGCCGACGTCGGCCTCCTCCTCGGCGTGGTGGCAGTGGGTGCCGACCGAGCACCACACTTCCTCCCGCGCCTCGGCGATCGCCCGGATCGCGTCGAACCGCTTCACCCGGGTCGAGATGGTGACCATTCGCTCGACCCCGGCGGCGCGGGCACGCCCGACCACTCCGTCGAGGTCTTCGACGAAGTCGGGAAAGTCGAGGTGGCAGTGACTGTCGACCAGCATCAGCCCGCGGTCTCCTCGGCCGCCGGTTCGACCCACTTCGGGAAGATCGGGGTCGGCGCCGGCAGGGTACCGCCGGCGGCGAGGCGGGTGGAGATCGCGGCGAAGTCGCGGGCCCCCTCCCCTTGCCCGAGCGCGTCGAGCAGCTTGCCGGCCGAAGTCGGGATCACCGGCTGTGCGACCAGCGCGACGATGCGGAGCACCTCGGCGGTCGCCCACAGAACCGTGCCCATCCGCTCCGGATCGGTCTTCTTCAAGGCCCAGGGGGCGGCGGCGGTGAACCAGCGGTTGGCGTCGGCGACCACCGACCAGATCGCCTCGAGGCTCTTGTGGATCTCCTGGCGGTCGTAGGCGGCGCGCGAGGTGGCGAGCAACGCGTCGGCACTCGCCAGCAGGGTCTCGTCGGCCGGCTGGAGCGCGCCCGGGGTCGGCACCACGCCGCCGCAGTTCTTGGCGATCATCGACAGCGAGCGCTGCGCGAGATTGCCGAGATCGTTGGCGAGGTCGGCGTTCATCCGGGCGACGATCGACTCGTGGCCGTAGTTGCCGTCCTGGCCGAACGGCACTTCGCGCAGGAAGAAATACCGCACGGTGTCGGCGCCATAGGCCTTCACGAGGTCGAATGGATCGACCACGTTGCCCACCGACTTCGACATCTTCTCACCCTTGTTGAAGATGAAGCCGTGAGCGAACACCCGCTTGGGCAGCGGCAGGCCGGCCGACATCAGGAACGCCGGCCAATAGACCGCGTGGAAGCGGACGATGTCCTTACCGATCACGTGCAGGTCGGCCGGCCACCACTTGGTGTACTTCTCGCTCGCCTCGTCCGGGAAGCCGGTGGCGGAGAGGTAGTTGGTCAGCGCGTCGACCCAGACGTACATCACGTGGCCGGGCGAGTTCGGCACGGGGATGCCCCAGTCGAAGGTGGTCCGACTCATCGACAGGTCTTCGAGGCCGCCCTTGACGAAGCTCACCACCTCGTTCTTGCGGGCGTCGGGACCGATGAAGTCGGGGTTCGCCTCGTAGTGGGCGAGGAGCTTCTCCTGGAAGGCGGAGAGGCGGAAGTACCAGCTCTCTTCTTCCGTCCACTCGACCGGGGTGCCGGTCGGAGTGGCGCGGCGGACGCCGTCGGTGCCGACCTCGGTCTCGCTCTCGACGTAGTAGGCCTCGTCGCGGACCGAATACCAGCCGCCGTACTTGGCCATGTAGAGGTCGCCGGCCTTCTCCATCCGCCGCCACACCTCCTGCACTTACATGCGGTCATCGTCGTCGGTGGTGCGTATGAAGCGGTCGTAGGAGACGCCCAGCGCCGCATCCATCTCCTTGAACTCGGCGGTGTTGCGGTCGACCAACTGGCGCGGGGTCAGTCCTTCGCGCGCCGCGGTCTGATGCATCTTCAGGCCGTGCTCGTCGGTGCCGGTCAGGAAGAAGACGTCGTGACCGTCGAGCCGCTTGAATCGGGCGAGCGCGTCGGTGGCGAGCTTCTCGTAGGCGTGGCCGACGTGCGGGCGGCCGTTGGGATAATCGATCGCGGTCGTGATGAAGAACTTGGGTCGGGTCATGTCGGGATCCTGGCGGAGGCGTCGCCCCGCTCCGGTTCGTGGCGCGTTCGACGGGTCGAGCGCGACGGTCGATCTCTCGTACTCAATTCCGCGCGGCCTCGGCAAGCGTCCTGAGGCAGGCCAGAACCGCCGCCTTGCGATCGAGGTTGAGAACGTCGCTGCGGGCGACGATCCGGCCGATCTCGTCGTGGGCCTCGGCCCAGAGGGCGGCGGCGGCCAGACCGGCCTCGGCGAGGGCGGATTCGGCGCGATGCGCGGCGATGTCGGTCATGAAGTCGACGGCGACGTCGAGGGCATCGTCGGCGCCACGGGCCGACACCCGGTCGGCGAAGGCGTGGGCGGCTTCGACGTCGAGATCCGGCGCACGTGCCAGGATCGCGTCGAGGCTGCGGCGCAGGCCGACGCCGTCGCTCGCCAGAAGCGTCGCGGCGCGGCGCAGACTGCCCTCGGCGAGTTCGGCGGCGGCGGCGAAGGCGCGCGGATCGCCTTCGATGTCGGAGGCCGCCAGGGCTCCGGCGATGGCGTGCGGGGTGAGCGGCGCCAGATCGAGCCGGCGGCAGCGCGAGCGGATGGTCGGCAACAGGCGTCCCGGCGCATGGGCGACGACCAGGAACAGCGAGCGCGGCGGCGGTTCCTCGAGCACCTTGAGGAGCGCGTTGGCGGCGTTGGTGTTGAGGTCGTCGGCGGCGTCGACGATGGCGACCCGCCAGCCGCCCTCGCCGGCGGTCGAGCCGAAGAAGCCGACGGTCCGGCGGACCTCGTCGACCGGAAGCTCGGTCTTGAAGCGCTTGGCCTTCTCGTCCCAGGGACGGCGCAGGTGGAGCAGATCGTGGTGGGTGCCGGTGGCGATCCTGCGGGTGACCGGATGATCCGGAGCGACCGACAGGTCGCGGGCGGTGCGGACCTCGGCGGCCTTCGGATCGGGATGCGCGAGGACGAAGCGGGCGAAACGGAAGGCCAGCGTCGCCTTGCCGATGCCCTTCGGGCCGCCGAGGATCCAGGCGTGGTGGATGCGGCCGGAGCGGTAGGCGTCGAGCAGTTTCGCCTCGGCGGCGCGCTGCTCGACGAGGTCGTCGCGGCGGCGCGGCAACGGCATCCCTTCGATCGCGTCGATCTCGGGTGCGGCTTCGACGGGGGCGGACGGGGCTCGGGCCATCGGATGATGTGGTTCTCGTCGACGTGCGTGGGGGCTCTGGGCCTCAGGTCCGGGCCGGGCCGGGCGAGCCGAGGTGTGAGCATAGCCCATTCCAGATCGCCTCGGCGACCGCCGCGGCGTCCTTCGAGGCATCGACGACGACGAAGCGATGGGGCTCGTCCGCGGCGAGCTTCAGAAAGGCCCGGCGGCGGGCCTCGTGGACGGCGACCGTCTCCTTCTCGAAGCGATCGGCGGCCTCGGCTCCCCGGCGCCGCCCGGCCCGGGCGAGACCGATCTCGGCTTCGAGATCGAGCAGGATGGTGAGATCGGGCCGGGTGTCGCCGACCGCGGCGTCCTCGATCAGCGCCAGCTTCTTCGGATCGATCCCCCCTGCCCCGCCCTGGTAGATGCGCGAGGAATCGAGGAAACGGTCGCAGACCACCCAGGCGCCGCGTTCCAGTGCCGGCAGGATGGTCTCGGCGATGTGGTCGGCGCGGGCGGCGGCGAACAGGATCGTCTCGGCGAAGGGGCCGAAGCCTTCGGCGGCACCGCTCAGCAACACGTGGCGGACGCATTCCGCCCCGACAGATCCGCCGGGCTCGCGGGTGGTGACGACGTCGAGACCGACGCTGCGCAGCCGGTCGGCGAGACGGACGATCTGGGTCGACTTGCCGACCCCCTCGCCGCCTTCGAAGGTGACGAAACGGCCGCGCGCCGCCGGAACGGCGGTCCGCGCTCCGGATGCGGAGGCGGCGCGCGCCGCGCTCATCGCCGGAGCAGACCCATCAGGAGTTCGCGGGTGCCGTCGATCGCCCGCTGGCGCAGCGTGCCGACCGGCACCGCCTCGGCGGCGATCACCGGGATCTCCTGGATCACCTGCTCGTTGCGGGTGACCACCAGCTTGCCGACCGGAGCGCCCTTGGCGACCGGGGCGGGGATCGGACCGGTATAGGTGACGCGGGCCCGGAGTTTGTCGCGGTTGCCGCGTGGGATCAGGATGTCGACGCTCTTCTCGGACGCGACCTTGACGCCGCTCGCCGCGCCGCCGAACACCGTCGCTTCGCCGATCGCCTCGCCGGGGCCGTAGAGGCGGACCTGTTCGAAGGTACGGAAGCCCCATTCGAGCAGTTTGCGGGCGTCCTCGGCCCGCTCCTTCTCGCTCGCCGCGCCGCCGATCACCACCACCAGACGCTGGCCGTTCTGCACCGCCGAACCGACGATGTTGTAGCCGGAGTCCTTGATGAAGCCGGTCTTCACCCCGTCCGCTCCGATGCCGTCGTTGAGCAACGGATTGCGGTTGAACTGGCGGATCTTGTTGTAGGTGAATTCGCGCTGCGAATAGATCTTGTAATATTCGGGATAGGTGTCGATCAGGTGGCGGGCGATGCCGGCGAGATCGCGCGCCGTCGAGCGGTTCTCCGGATCCGGCAGGCCCGTCGGGTTGGCGAAATGGGTGCGCTCGAGACCGAGTTCCTTCGCCCGGCGGTTCATCAACTCGGCGAAGGCCGGTTCCGTACCGGCGATGCCCTCGGCGATGGTGATGGCGCCGTCGTTCGCCGACTGGACCATGACGCCCTGCAGAAGATCGGAGATCTTCGCCTTGGAATTGATCGGGGCGAACATCGACGAGGTGTGCGAGGGCGCGCCGCCGGTGCGCCAGGCGTGTTCGGAGACGGTGAACTCGCCGTCCATCGACAGGCGGCCCTCGGCGAGTTCGCGGAAGGCGACCGCCATGGTCATCATCTTGGTGAGGCTGGCCGGCGGGAACACCTTGTCGGCGTTCTTCTCGAACAGGGTCGTTCCGGTCGCGTGGTCGATCAGGAAGGCGATGTCGGCCTTGGTGTCCATCGCGCCGGCGCCGGCCGCCTGCGACGGCTTGGCCGGCGGTTTCGCCGCGCCGCCGAGCGCCACCGAAAGGGCCAGGACCGCGATCAACCGGACGGCCGTTCCGACCGCACCGCGTCTGTTCTCACCAGAGATCATGCCCAACCATCCCGATGTCCCGGCGTCGACCGACCCGAGGTGCGACGCCACCGATTCCGCCCGACACGATTATAGGGGGCGATCCGCCGTCCGGCCAACCGCGGTGCGGTCGGACCGCGATTTCCCCGAGGGTGGGGTCAGCGGACCGGTCGGCCGGCGGCGAGCTCGGCGAAGGTATGACCACCCGCGAAGCCTGCGAAGATCGCATGGGCGGCGGCGATCCGGGTCTCCGCCGCGTCGTCGTCGACGAAGGAGGTGCGCGGCGACGGGATCGGCATCGGATAGAGCATGCCGGCGGTGGCGTTCGGCGCGACCAGCACCGGCGCGGCGTCGGGCGGCAGGATCGACATCGGTCCACCGGAGGCGGCCGGCAGCTCGGCGACGATCACCGCGGCCGAACTCGACGACGGCTTCGGCAGATCGGCGAGCTGGGCGCGCATGATCCGGGCATCGACGCCGGCCAGTTCGAAGGCGCGGGCGTCGCTCGGCGGCGCGACGGCGGCGATCGCCAGGGTCGGCGGACGCGGCGCCGGGCGGGCGGCGAAGACGTTCGCCGCCGGGGCGGTCGCGGGGACCGGCACGGTGGCTTCGGCGACCAGGGTCGGAGCGGCGGCGGTGGCCGGCAGATTGTTGCGCGGACCGGCCGGCAGATCGGCCATCGCGACCAGCCGGCGCTCGTCCTGCGGCACGATGCCGGGGCCGCGCAGCGTGGCGGCGAGCACCCGCTGATCGGAACCGGCGAGGCCGGCCTTTCCGATGTACTGGACACGAACGCCGCCGACACCGCCGCGCTTCATCTCCAGGAGCTCGGCGGTCCGTTCGGAGATGTCGACGATCCGGTTGGCGGCATAGGGGCCGCGGTCGTTGACCCGGACGACGATCGAGCGACCGTTCCGCAGATTGGTGATCCGGGCGTAGGACGGCAGCGGCAGGGTCGGATGGGCCGCCGACAGGGTCGAGCGGTCGTAGACCTCGCCGTTGGCGGTACGGGTGCCGTGGTGATACTCGCCGCCGTACCAGGAAGCGATGCCGGTGGCGTCGTAGTTCGGATCTTCGCGCGGCACGTAGGTGCGTCCGCGGATCGAATAGGCCTTGCCGACCTGATAGCGGCCGCCACCCGGCGTCACCGGATCGTTCGGGCCGACGACGCGCTCGAGCGGTTCGATGCCGGCGAGCGACGCGAGCTTCTCGGTCGCGGCGCAACCGGCGAGAAGAAGGGCGGCGAGAACCACGGACGACCCGGTGACGATCGGCCTCCACCGAATCGCGACGGGGCGCTGTGCCTTCTCCATGCTCTCTCCCCTTTCGGATCGGATGCCGCGGCGTGCCGCGCACGCCTCTCGCCGATCCTCGCCGCACGCGGCGGCCGTCTTCGCTCCCGGAGAATCACACGGTGGCGATTCTCGTGTCTCCCGAAGAGCTTCCCGCGCCCTTCGGTCCCGTCGGCTCCGGTTCGGAGGCTCTTCCACCCCCTCGGAGATCGCCCGGATCGATCGGGTGAGACCGATCTCTCGGCTCCCCTCATTTTCCACGCGCGACGGTTACTCCCTTATTAAACCGGATAACCCATTCGAGCCTCTGAGAAAAGTGCGTCGTCGCCGCAGTCGGGGCGACTTTCGCCGGGATCAGTCGCGCCGTGCCGGGGCGGCGGCGGAAGCTCGTCCGAAGCGGGCTCGAAGTGCCGACGCGACGGCGATGCCGATCACCGCGCCGCAGGTGCTCGCCGCCCAGTTGTCGACGCCGGCGCTGCGGCCGGGCACGAAGATCTGGGCGACCTCGAGCAGGCCGGCGAGGATCGTGAAGGCGACGGGCCCGCGCCAGCCGAGGACACCACGCCAGGCGATGCCGGCGACGAGAGCGGTGAGTGCGTAGGCGACGGCGTGTTCGAGATTGCCGGTGGCGCCGGTGTGCGGACGCATCCCGCCGGGCACCAGCGAGAGGACGAGGATCACGCCGACCGCGAGAAACGCCGCCGGGCGTGCCGCGCGGACCACGAAGCCGCGAATCGTGGCGGCGAGCCGGGGCGCGGCGGGCGGTGCGAGGTCGGCGGAATCGGTCATGGATCGGGTGGTTCCGGTCGGTCACGGGCCGGCGACGCGAGGTCGCCTCGCCGGGCAGGGTGGCCATCGGCGGCGCCCGCGTCAACCTGCCTCGGGGGTGGGTGGCGGCGAGAGCGCCAGCAGCGCCGGCACCAGAGCCTCGATCTCGGTGCGGACGGTGCGGTCGAGGACCTTCGACCAGCGCCGCGGGATCGCGGCGATCCCATGGGCGGCGCCGGCCAGCATGCCGACGATGGCGCCGGTGGTGTCGGCGTCGCCGCCGCGGTTGACCGTCTCGACGAGGCAGGTCTCGAAGTCGCCGGTCGTGAAGAAGACGTCGAACACCGTCTGCAGCGTGTCGACCACATAGGCCGACGACAGGCCACGCCAGGGAGTGAAGGCGAAGTTCGGGTGGGCGGCGACGAGGGCGTCGGCGATCGGCCGGACCGCGGCCCGATCGGCACCGCCGACCAGCGCCCGCACCATCGCGACGAGCGTCAGGCAGGCGGCGTCGGAGAGCGGGTGGTGGTGGGTGATCCGGGCCTGGGCGATGGTCCAGTCGCGGGCGCGGGCGTCGTCGCCGAGGCTCGCCAGGGCCACCGGCAGCACCCGCATCGCTGCGCCGTTGCCGGCGTCGCCCTCGGCGAAGGGGCCGGCGACGGTGCCGTGGGTGATGAACCGGCGGATGCCGCGCCGACAGGTGTTGCCGACGTCGATCGGGCCGTTGCGCAGCCATGCGGCGAATTCTCCGCAGAGGTCGGGGAGATCGAGGCCGCCGCGGCGGACGAGCGAGCGGGCGAGCGCCAGCGACATCTCGGTGTCGTCGGTGACCCGCCCCGGCTTCAGCCTCAGCCAGCCGCCGCCGACGATGTCGCGATGCACGCCGTGGGCCGCACGGATCTCGCCGCGGGTCATGAACTCGGTCGTCGCCCCGAGCGCATCGCCGATCGCCAGCCCGAGAAAGGCGGCGAGCGCCCGATCGTGGATCTCCTGCGCCTCCATCGGCTCTCCCCGGTTCGGGATGCGACCCGCGTCCAGACTAACGGCCGCCGGGCGACGGCGGAAAGCCGAAACCGCGTGCAATCGCCGGTGATGCGGGCAGGTCGGTCACGCGCCGACGATGATGAGCCGGCTCACCAACTCGTCTCGACGGCGAAATCTCCGCCGATCACCAGATACTCCCCCTCCCCCTTCAGCGGGTGCGAGGCGAGCAGGGTGTTGAAGAACAGGATCTTCTGGCGGGGGACGCGGGCGGTCAGGACGATGTCGCCGAAGCAGCCGGCGGTGTCGCGGTCGGCGGTGAAGGAGGACAGGCTGTTCAGCCGCAGCACCACCCGGTGCCTGTCGATGCGGCGGGCGATCTGGTGTTCGTCGAAGGCGTTGACCCCGCGATGGAGGGTCAGATGGCTCTCGCCGGGGGCGGCGAAACGCGGGAGCGCCCACTGGCAGAACTCGTAGAGCAGGTCGAGCTGGGTGTAGATCGAGTTGTTGTGGAAGCGGCTCGACATCTTCTCTTCGACATAGGTCGTCCAGACCCCGGAGGAGAAACGCACCAGCGCCTCCTTGTGCCAGGTCGGGAAGAGGCCGAAGCGGCTCTCCACCCACCCCTTCAGTACGGCGCCCTCCGGCCCGTTCGAATCCCAGCCCCAGCCCTTGATCAGGCGCAGCCAGGAGGAGCGGTAGCGGCGGCGGGCGGCGGCGGTCGATCCGGTCTCCCGCTGTTCCGCGTCGATGGCGAACATCGCCATCATGTAGTTGGTGAAGGCGTCGCCGGCCTCGCCGAGGTCGGCGGCGAGATCGAGCATCTCGAACAGCGGGCCGTTCATCTCGCGCACGCCGGAGACGTGGAGATCGCGCGGCGCCTCGTTGAAGGCGACGTCGGCGAGCCAGCCGGTGGAGACGCCGACCAGATTGGTCGAGTGGCCGATCGTTGCGCTCGCGTCCATCCCCTCCCCGCTCCTTCGCCTTCTCCGGCCGGTCTCCGGGCTCTCGCGAGGGCGTCGGGAGCGGCCGGTCGGTCTGTATGCAGACGGTGATGCCGGAAGCCGGCGGCCGAGAAAAGGGGGGTCGTATTCCCCCTCTGGTCGTGCGGGGCGGGTGCCGCCGCCTCAGTAGGCGGTGGCGGCGCGGGCGGCCTGATCGTAGCGGCCGGAGAGCTGGCGCAGGATCCGGGCGATCTCGCCGAGCCGCTCGTTCTCTTCCCGCTCCCCCGAAAAGCCGGGGACGAGGCAGGCCTCGCGCACCGCCCGATAGCGCATGCAGACCTCGTTGCCGGCCTCGGTGGTGGCGAAGAACACCTCCTTGCCGCGCTTGGCGCTCGACACCAGCCCCATCCCGGCGAGCTTGCGGATCGAATAGGAGACGATGTGGCTGTCCTCGATGTTGAGGGCGAAACACACGTCGGAGAGCCGCTTTTCGGTGCGCCGGTGGTTGACGTGGTGGAGCACCGAGACGTCGATGGCGGTGACGTCCTTGACGCCCGCCGCCCGCATGCAGCGCACCATCCAGCGATTGAACGCGTTGGTGGCGATGATCAGTCCGAATTCGAACTCCGACAGTTCGGGCGTCTTCTCCGACACGAGGTGGGCGGAGGAGACGATCCGTCGCCGCTCGGCGGCGTCGGCCTCGGGTTCGTCGGACGGGGTCGCGACGGCTTCGCCGCGACGATCTGCGCCATCGCTCATGATGCCTCCTTCTGCCGAAAATTGGGGCAAGTCCGAGGACTGTGCACGTTGACGATATCTGGACGTTTTCATAACGTCATATCGTCGTTTCGGACGCAAGAGCCATCCCGGAGACAGGGGCGGAACCGGCGGACGACGGCCTCGATCCCGCACATGCCTGCCCTCGCACGACGCTCTTCCCGGGAGACCGCCATGACGAAGTCGCTTGCCGTACTGGGGGCCGTCGCGGCCCTGCTCGTCGCCGCACCCGCGCTCGCCCAGACCAAGTGGGACATGCCGACCGGCTATCCCCCGGCCAACTTCCACACCGAGAACATCAAGCAGTTCGCGGCCGACATCGCCGAAGCGACCGGCGGCAAGCTGACGATCACCGTCCACGACAACGGCTCGCTGTTCAAGGCGAACGAGATCAAGCGCGCGGTGCAGGGTGGACAGGCGCAGATCGGCGAAGTGCTGATCTCCAACTTCTCCAACGAGAACGGCCTCTACGGCGTCGATTCGATCCCGTTCCTGGCGACCGGCTACGACGAGGCGGCCAAGCTCTGGAAGGCGTCGAAGGTGCCGACCGAAGCGGCGCTGGCCAAGCAGGGGATCAAGGTTCTCTATTCGGTGCCGTGGCCGCCGCAGGGCATCTTCTCGGCCAAGCCGATCGACACGATCGCCGATCTGAAGGGCGCCAAGTGGCGTGCCTACAACCCGAACACCAGCCGGATCGCCCAGATCGTCGGCGCTCAGCCGGTCACCGTCCAGGCGGCCGAACTGACCCAGGCGCTGGCCACCGGCGTGGTCACCACCTTCATGACCTCCGCCGCCACCGGCTACGACAGCAAGGTGTGGGAGCAGGTCAAGTTCTACTACGACGTCCGCGCCTGGTTGCCGAAGAACCTGGTGATCGTCTCGCAGGCCGCCTTCGACGCGCTCGACGAACCGACCCGCAAGGCGGTTGTGGCGGCGGCCGAGAAGGCGGAGACCCGCGGCTGGGCGCTCTCCAAGGAAAAGGCCGTCTGGTACAACGAGCAGTTGGTCAAGAACGGCATGACCGTCGCGGACCCGTCGCCGGCTCTGGCCGCCGAGCTGAAGAAGGTCGGCGAGGTGATCGTCGGCGAATGGGTCAAGCAGACCGGTGCCGTCGGCCAGGAAGTCCTCGACGCCAACAAGTGACGACCGACGGGGCTCCGGTGTGCCGGGGCCCCACTCCTTTTCGACGTACGGAGACCGGACCCTTGCTCGCCGCGCTCGATCGTCTGTTCGCCTTCGCCGGCCATCTCGCCGGCGTGTTCATGATCGGGACGCTGGTCTCGGTGCTCTTCTCGATCGTCGGACGCCTCGTTCCGATGCTCGATCTGCCCGGGTCCGACGCCTATGCCGGTTACTTCATGGCCGCCGCCGCCTTCCTGGCGCTCGCTCCGACGCTCCGGCGCGGCGAGCACATCCGGGTGACGCTGATCGCCGACCGGCTGCCGCCCGGCGGACACCGGGCGCTGGAGATCTTCTGCCATCTGGTCGGCACGGCGATCGCCATCGCCTTCGCCGTCTATTCGGTCCGCCTCGTCTTCCAGAGCCGCACCTTCTCCGACGTCTCCACCGGGCTCGACGCGACCCCGCTGTGGATCCCCCAGATCGGCATGGCGGTCGGCACCTCGCTGTTCGCGCTCGCCTTCCTCACCGATCTCGTCCTCGTCCTCTCCGGTCGCGTGCTGCGCGAGGAGCGGCTCGACGGCGAACCCGCCCACGTCGAGTGAGAGGACGCGATCCATGGACTTCACCATCACCATCGTCCTCGTCGTCGCGCTGTTCGCCATCCTCGGCGCCGGCGTCTGGATCGGTCTGGCACTGATCGGCGTCGCCTGGATCGGCATGGAACTGTTCACCGCCCGCCCGGTCGGCGACGCGATGGCGGTCACCATCTGGGGATCGGCTTCGTCGTGGACGCTGACCGCGCTGCCGCTGTTCGTCTGGATGGGCGAGATCCTGTTCCGCACCCGGCTGTCGGAGGACATGTTCCGTGGCCTCGCGCCGTGGCTCGAGCGGATCCCCGGGCGGCTGATCCACACCAACATCATCGGCTGCACGATCTTCGCCGCTGTCTCCGGCTCCTCCGCCGCCACCTGTGCGACGATCGGCAAGATGACCCTGCCGGAGCTGAAGCGGCGCGGCTATCCGGAGGATCTGTCGATCGGCACGCTGGCCGGCGCCGGCACCCTCGGCCTGTTGATCCCGCCGTCGATCATCATGATCGTCTACGGCGTCACCGCAAACGTTTCGATCGCCAAGCTGTTCATCGCCGGGGTGCTGCCCGGGCTGCTGCTCGCCGGTCTGTTCATGGGCTACACGATCGTCTGGGCGCTCGCCCATCCCGGCGCCATTCCGCCGGCCGACCGGCACTACACTTTCCTCGAGAAGATCTCCGAGAGCCGCAATCTGATCCCGGTCGTCTCGCTGATCGCCGCGGTGCTCGGCTCGATCTACACCGGCATCGCCACGGCGACCGAAGCCGCCGCGCTCGGCGTGGTCGGTTCTCTCCTGATCGCCGCGACCCAGCGGGTGCTGACCTGGGAGGCGTTCCGCGACAGCCTGCTCGGGGCGACCCGCCTCTACTGCATGATCGCGCTGATCCTCGCCGGCGCCGCCTTCCTCACTCTGGCGATGGGCTACATCGGCCTGCCGCGGCATCTCGCCGAATGGATCGGCCATCTCGGCCTGTCGCCATTCGCGCTGATGATCGCGCTGATGGTGTTCTACGTGGTGCTCGGCTGCTTCCTCGACGGGATCTCGATGGTGGTGCTGACCATGGGCGTGCTGCTGCCGACGGTGGAGAAGGCCGGTTTCGACCTCGTCTGGTTCGGCATCTTCATCGTCCTGGTGGTGGAAATGGCTCAGGTGACCCCTCCGGTGGGTTTCAACCTGTTCGTTCTCCAGGGTATGACGAAGAAGGAGATCACCTGGATCGCCCGGCAGACGCTGCCGCTGTTCGCCCTGATGGTGGCCGCGGTGCTCGCCATCTGGATGTTCCCGGGGATCGTCACCTGGTTGCCGACCCAGATGGGCGGATGAGGATTCGCGGATGCGCGACGAAGGAACGGCCGTGCGGATGTTGCCGCTCGGCGATGCGGCGCTCACCGTCGAGTTCGGCCGCACGATCGCGGCGGCGACCCGGGTTCGGGTCACGGCGCTCGCCGCGGCGATCGAAACCGCGCGGAGCACGGGCGACCCGGCCTTCGCGTCGGTCGTCGACGTGGTGCCGACCTTTCGGTCGCTGACCCTGCACTTCTCCCGCCCCGGCGGCGATCCGGGGCTCGCCGAGCGTCTGGCGCAGATGGCGGCGGCGGCCGACGGCGGGGCGACCGCCGGGCGGCACTGGCGCTTGCCGGCCTGTTTCGACGCCGCCTTCGCACCCGATCTCGACGATCTCGCGGCGCGTGCCGGGATCGACCGGGCGGCGGCGGTGGCGCTGTTGCGCGGCGCGCGGTTCGAGGTCGGGGTGATCGGCTTCATGCCCGGCTTTCCCTACATGAGCGGCGTTCCGGCGCGGCTCTCGGCGCCGCGTCTCGCCTCGCCGCGCACCGCGGTGCCGGCCCGCTCGATCGCGGTGACCGGAGAGATGTGTGCGGTCTATCCCTGGCGGAGCCCGGGCGGCTGGCGCCTGGTCGGCTCGACGCCGGTCGATCTGTTCGATCCGAACGATCGCGAACCGTCGCTGCTCGCCGTCGGCGACACCGTCGAATGGGACGAGATCGACGCCGACGCGCATCGGGCGATCGCCGCCGATCTCGCCGCCGGCCGGATCGGACGGCACGATTTCCGGGTCGAGAGGGCGGCCGCATGACCGACGGGTTCGTCGTCGAGGCGCCGGGCCTCGGCGTCACCATCCAGGATCGCGGCCGGACCGGTTTCCGCGCCATGGGGGTCACCGCCTCCGGGCCGCTCGACGCCGATCTCGCGGCCTGCGCGGTGTGGCTGGCCGGGGGGCCGGAGGACGCCGCCTTCCTGGAGATCCGCGGGCTCGGGCCGACGCTCCGGGCGGTCGGCGGCCCGCATCGGCTGGCGTTGACCGGCCGGATCGCCGCCGAGATCCACCATGCCGACGGCGAGACCGAAACGTTTCGGCCGTGGACCACGGCGACCCTCCGCGACGGCGACCGGGTGGTGCTCGGAGCGGCGGCCGGCGGGCCCGCGCATCTCGCGGTCGGCGGGGGTTTCGCGGTGCCTCCGGCGCTCGGCAGCCGCGCCACCTTCGAACGGGCCGGGCTCGGCGGGATCGACGGCCGGGCGCCGGCGAAGGGCGATCTCCTGCCCTGTACGACGATCGCCGAGGCGGCCGACGGGGATCTCGAAGCCTCGGAGTGGAGCTTCGGCCATGGGCCGATCCGGGTGATCGCCGGGCCGCAGGACGACCATTTCGCGCCCGCCGCGCTCGATCTCTTCACCGCAGCCGACTGGCGGGTGACCCGCGAGAGCGACCGGATGGGGATGCGTTTCGACGGACCGCGGCTCGACCATCTGAGCCCGGCCGAAGCCGACATCGTCTCCGACGGTGTGGCGCCGGGGGCGATCCAGGTGCCGGCGGCGGGACGGCCGATCGTGCTGCTCGCCGATTGCCAGACGGTCGGCGGCTATCCGAAGATCGCGACGGTGATCTCCGCCGATCTGCCGCGTCTGGCGCGGGTCCAGGCCGGGGATACGCTGCGCTTCGCCTTCGTCGACATGGCGACGGCGGTGGCGGCGGCGGCCGCGCGGGACGCGGCGTTCGCCGGTTGGCGAAGGTCGATCGTGCCGAAACGGTCGAGCGGCCGGATCGACGTCGAAGCGCTGTGGCGGGAAAATCTGGTCGGCGGGATGATCGACGCCTCCCGTCCGGCCGACTGGGGAGAAACGACATGAACCGCGGACCGATCGATCTCAACGCCGACATGGGCGAGAGCTTCGGCGCCTGGACGATGGGCGACGACGCGGCGCTGCTCGGGGTGGTGACCTCGGCCAACGTCGCCTGCGGTTTCCACGCCGGCGACCCGACGGTGATGCGGGCGACGGTCGCGGCGGCGGCGGCGAACGGCGTCGGGATCGGCGCGCATCCGTCGTTCCCCGACCTGCAGGGCTTCGGCCGGCGGCGGATGGACGTCGCTCCGGCCGATCTCGCCGCGATGATCGTCTATCAGATCGGGGCGCTCCGGGCGCTCGCCGAGGCCGCCGGAACGCGCGTCGTCCACGTCAAGCCGCACGGCGCGCTGAGCAACATGGCCTCGGCGGACGCGAAGCTGGCGGCGGTGGTGGCCGAGGCGATCGCCGGGCTCGATCCCCGGCTGGTGCTGCTGGCGCCGGCCTGTTCGAAGCTCGCCGAAGCGGGCATCGCCGCCGGTCTGCCGGTCGCCCACGAGATCTTCGCCGATCGCAGCTATCAGGACGACGGGCAGCTCACCCCGCGCGGACGGCCGGGGGCGATGATCCACGGCGCCGCGGCGAGCCTCGCCCACGTCATGGCGATGCTGGAGGCCGGCGCGCTGATCTCCACCTCGGGCGTCCGTCTGCCGACCCCGATCGACAGCATCTGCGTCCACGGCGACGGGCCGGAGGCGGTGGCGACGGCGCGGGCACTGCGTGAAGGCCTCTCCGCCGCCGGTTGGACGCCGACCTCGTTCGGTCCGCGGCTGTTCGGCCGGGCCGGCTGACGCGGCTCCCGATCCCCGGGGGACCAAGTGTCGGGAACCGCGCCGGCCGATCAACCGACGCCGACGGCGTCGCTCACCGCACGGGCGCGCAGGTCCTCGAACCGGGCGAGCTGAGCGGGATCGAGTTCACGGGCCGCGTCGCGGGCGACGAAGACCTTGAACATCGCCGCTCCGTCGACGTCGAGGAACCACAGCGAACAGGATCGGCGGCCGAAGAACGGCCGGTCGACGAAGACGATCGAGCGGCAGCGGTCGGCCCGCAGGTGGCCGCCGAGCGGGGCGTCGCCGTGAATGTTGAAGAAGCCGCGGGCGAAGGTGCCCGGTGGCAGGGCGGTGCGGATCTCGAAGACGCCGTTCACCCCGTGGACGAGGAACAGTACCTCGCCCCAGGTGCCGAGTTCCCGCCAGATCGCCTCGAAACGATCGCCGGCGATGGCGACCGCCTCGCCGGTCGGCAGCAGCCCGAGCACGTCGGCGACGGGCAGGCCGTGGCGTTCGGCGACCTGTTCGAGGACGCCGTCCGGTTTCGCCGTGAGATCGATCAGGGCCGCGCCGAGGGCGGTGGTCCGTGTGTCGACGCCCGCCGTCATGCCGCCACTCCGGTGCCGATCGCGGTGCCTTCCGGGCCGATCACCGTGTGTGCGACCTCGAAGCCCTCGAATTCCGCCGGGCCGACCATGAAGTCGGCGAAACGGTGGGCATTGCGATGGCCGGCCACGAACTCCTCGGACTTCGTCCAGTCGTCGAACCGGTTCCGGCCGGTCCAGGTGGTGTGCGACGAGAACAGGGTGTGGTCGTCGCGGCTCGGCCCGCGCAGCAGGTGGAAGGCGAGGAAGCCGGGCCGCTTGGGCAGATGGCTCTCGCGGTTGCGCCACATCTCTTCGAATTCGGCCTCGCGGCCGAGAGCGACGCGGAAGCGGTTCATGGCGATGAACATGTCGATGGTCTCCTGTTGTCGCGGTCAGCGCAGGTCGTAGCGGACCGCCGCGGTGAAGCTCTGGGTGGCGCCCGCCCCGGCCGGCATCGCCGGCAGGCGGGCCCGGGTGGGCAGTTCGAGGCTCGCCCGATCGAGGGCGGCGACCCCGGACGGGGTGACCAGGGTGACGCCGTCGACGCGGCCGTCGCGATGCAGGGTGAAGGCGATCACCGCCCGACCGGTGCGGCCGAGGGCGCGCGCCTCCTCCGGGTAGCGCTTGGCGCGGGCGAGAGCGGCGAGGATCTCGGCCCGCCAGGAGCGCAGCGCGTCGGCGGTCGCGGCGCCGGCCTCACCGGCATTGCCGCGGCTGCCCGCCCGACGTTCGGCCGCACCGGCTTCGGCGGTTCCCGCCGCCCCGGCCGCGACGGCGGGGCGCTTCGGTTTCGCCGGCGGGGGAGTGCGCCGCGGAGGAACCACGATCCGTTCGGCCGGAGCGGGAGCCGGCTTCGCCACGGGGACCGGGCGCGGCGGCGGTGTGGTCTCGATCGATCGCGCGGTGTCGGCCGCTGGAGGGATCGACGGCGCAGCCGACCGCTCCTCGGTCGTCTCGCTCGACGCGGGAGCAGCGGGTTCGGGAGCCCGCGGCGGGGTCTCGTCCCGGGCGGCCTCGCTCGCGGCCGGATCGGGCGACTGTGGCGCATCCGCGGACGACGTGGGCACCGCCGGCTCCGAGGGTGGTTCCGGTGCGGGCCGATCGATCGGCGGAGCGGACGCCGTGTCGGCCGCGGCTTCGGCGGGCGGCCGATGGTCCGACGGTGGTTCGGGGACGACGGGAGGCTCCGTCGCGACGGCGGGATCGGCCGCGGACGGGACGGGGGACGTCTCGATCGTCGGGGTGACGATCGGAGGCGGCGGCTCGTTCGTGCTCTCGGTCGGCTCGCTCGGGGCGGGTGCGGCGGCTCCGGTCGCGGCGGCGGTGTCGACCGTGTCGACCGCCTCCGGCGCGACGAATTCGACCAGCGTCGCGGTTTCCTCGCCGTCGGTACCGGCGAGTTCGGCCGCCGGGCGGAGGAACAGGGCGAGGAGGACGCCGTGCAGAACCGTGGCGAGTGCCAGGGCCCACAGCGACGTCCTCTGCCCGACCGGCCGGAGGTGCGGCGGCACCCCGGCCGGCAGCTCTCCCGAACCGCCGATCTCGACCGGAACGATCGAGGACGCCGCGTCCGCGATCGTCTCCCGCTGCCGATCGGGCGGCATCACCGGCGGCGCCGAATCGAGGGCCGACGTCTCACCGACCGGTCGGATCGGCGGAACGACCGGGGCGGTCCCGACCGACGCGGTTGCGGTGTTCGCCGTGAGGATCGGCGGCACGGGCGGGAGGGGGCGGAGACGCCGCCCCTCCCCCTCCCCCGCGGTGTCGTCGGTGGCGTCGGCGAGACGCCACGGCGGCGGTTCGCGGTGCGACCGCAACGGCGGCCGCCCGTTTCTCCCGATCCGTCGCAGCGACGCCGACGCGCTCATCGTCTCAGAACCTCACGGTGGCCGAGACCGCGAAGGTGCGGCCGGTCGAACGGTAGGTTTCGAGGGTGGTGTCGGTCCGGGACAGGCCGGCGACGTCCTGAGCGGCGAAGTAGCTGCGGTCGAAGATGTTGAAGATGCCGCCGGACAGGGTGATCCGCGGCTTCGTCTCCCAGGTGCCGAACAGATCGAAGGTGGTCCAGCCGCCGGGCCGGTAGGTGGTCTCGGTGGAGGTGCGGTCCTTGCCGGCGGCGGCGCGCATCCGCCCTTCCACGGTCCAGTGCTCGTCCGGCCGCCAGGTCACGCCGACCACGCCGGTCAGCGGATCGACGCCGTCGAGCGGCCGACGGGTGTCGAGGTTCTCGCCGGAGGCGAAGGCGATCGCACCGGAGAGCGAGAGGACCGGTGACATCCGCCACTCGCCGCCCGCCTCGAGGCCCCAGATCTCGGCGCGCGAGACGTTCTCGTAGCGATAGGTGACGAGACCGCCGGAGCTGCCGACCACCTTGGTGTCGATGAAGTCGCGGTAGCGGTTGTAGAAGCCGGTCAGGCGGAAGCTCGAACCATCGGCGAAACCGGCGCGGGTGCCGATCTCGAAGCCGTCGCTGGTCTCCGGCTTCAGGTTCGGATTGGGCAGGATCTGGTAGCCGTAGGCCGGATTGGCATAGGCGAAGTTGGCGCTGTCGTAGGGCGGCGTGCGGAAGCCGTGAGAGTATTGCGCGACGAGACGCCAGGTCTCGTTCACGTCGAAGCCGAGGCCGAGCTTCGGCGACAGTGCCAGATGGCTCTGCGACGAGACGGTCGCCGAGGAACTGGCCAGCAGCGCCGAATCGGACTTCGGCTCCAGCCGCCAGTGGTCGAGACGCAGGGCCGGGACGAGGCTGAAGGCGCCCCACTTCGCGGTGTCCTGGACGAACACCGCGAGCCGGGTCGAGTCGGTGTCGGGGAACAGCTTGTTCGGGTAGACGTCGCCGGAGAAGGTCCGGGTCACCGCGCCGGTCGCCGAGTTCACCTCCCAGCGGTCGCGCAACCGGCTGGTCGAGGTGTAGGAGGCGGAACCGCCCCAGACGAGGTCGTGGCCGAAGCCGAAGGCCTCGCGGTGCAGCGAGAACTGGACGTCGGCGCCGAAGATGTCCTGGGCGAAGTCGGCGGTGGTGGTGCGCCAGCGCGGGATGCCGCCGGACAGGCGGGTCTGCGGATTGTTCTCCTCCCGGTCGAGCGACGACCAATAGACCCGCGCTTCGACCAGATCGGCGAAGACCGTGTCGAGCGGCCGGGTCCAGTCGAGGCCGAGCCGCGTGCGGCGGGTGACGTCGGTCGCCGTCGACTTCAGGACCGACGACGAGAGATCGCTCTTCAGGTTGGTCCAGTCGCGGCGGTGGAACTGCTCGAAGGCGAGGCGGAAGCGGCCGGCCTCGGTGGAATCCCAGACCAGCTTGCCGAAGACGTCGTTCTTCTGGCCGATCTGGTCGTTGAGCGAGGCGGAGGTGTTGGCCTGCATCTCCTCGCCGTCGCGGCGGGTGTAGGAGACGACCGCCGACCACTCGCCCTTCTTGCCGGCGACCGTCGCCGTCTCCGAGAGGCTGCGGTCGGCGCTGTCGTAGGCCGCCTTGAGGCCGAGGTACCAGTCCTTGCCGACCAGCTTCAGGAAGTCCTCGGGATCCTTGGTCAGGAACGACACGACGCCGCCGATCGCCTCCGAGCCGTGCAGCGCCGACGCCGGGCCGCGGACGATCTCGACCTGCTTCAGGTTCTCGAAGTCGACGAAGTCGCGAGTGTAGGCGCCCGGCCCCTTCTGGCTCTCCGGATAGTCCTGGACGCGGATGCCGTCCTGCTCGATCAGCACCCGGTTGTCGCCGATGCCGCGGATCGCATAGGAGCCGGCGCCGGCCCGCTTCGGCGAACGGGCGACCGAGACGCCCGGCTCTTCGGCGACGAGATCGCCGGGCCGGGTGACCAGCTTGCGTTCGAGTTCCTCGCCGGAGGTCACCGAGACCGTCGACGAGGCCTCCTTGACGCTGACCGGCCGCCGTTCGGCGGTCACCGCGATCTCGTCGAGTTCGGTCGCCGTCGTCGCCGTCTGAGCACCGACCGGCGACGCGGCGAGCACCGCCGAGACCAGTACCAACCCGGACGCTCCCGCCCGGTTCCCCGTAGTCCGCATCATTTCGACACCCCCGTCGTTTCGTCGATCGACCGCCCGTCCGGCATTGCGCCGACGCAATGCCGCAGTGCGATCGCTTGTTGCGAATGCCTCGCAATATTGACTGAGGCTACGAGACGTGTTTGATGAATGTCAATGTCGATGAGAGAAATCGTCGCAGATCGGAATCGTTAAAAACGGCTCTCGCGGAGTCGAATTCGATTTCGACAGATTCAAAGGAAAGTCGATCCGTAATGATCGCAGTTTCGAATTCGTCGAAATCGACACCGAAACCATACGATGGCGACATGAGAATTGGAGTAATTCCAATTCATGACGCGCGGATGGGGTCGGCGAGGCTCGCCGACGACGTCGCGGGCGTCGACGCGGGAGTCGGCGCGGTCACGGATGGACCGGACGGTTCGGCGGCGGAACGGCGGGCGCTGGTGGCGGCGCTCGGCGCGTCGCTCGGGCGGGTCGGCCGGATGCGGCGGCGGCGGGTCGGGCTGGTGTTCGGCGGGCTGGCGCTCGGGCTCGTCGCCGCGGTGCTGATCTCGGCGGCGGCGGGGGCCCATCCGATCCCGCTCGACCGGATCGTCGCACTCGTCGCCGATCCGTCGGCGCCGGGGCTCGGCCGCGAAGCGCTGGTGCTCGGGCAGATCCGGCTGCCGCGGATCGTCGCCTGCGTCCTGGTCGGGGCCTGTCTGGCGGTCTGCGGCGCGCTGATGCAGGGGCTGTTCCGCAATCCACTGGCCGATCCGGGGCTGCTCGGCGTCTCCTCCGGTGCGGCGCTCGCCGCCGGGGCGACGATCGTGGTCGGCGACCGGATCTTCGGGCAGATCGCGGCCGAGGTCCTGCCGGTCGCCGCCTTCGTCGGAGCGCTGTCGGCGACGCTCCTGCTGACGCTGGCCGGCCGGCGGGTCGGTCGCACCGAGACGGCGGTGGTGCTGCTCGCCGGTCTCGCCTTCGCCGCGCTGGCCAATGCCGCTCTCGGGCTCCTGGTGTTCGTCGCCGACGACCGCGAACTGCGCGATCTGTCGTTCTGGACGCTCGGTTCGTTCGGTGGGGTCGGCTGGCCGAAGCTCACCGCCGCCCTGCCCTTCCTGGTCGCGCCGCTGGTCGCCGCGCCGTTTCTGGCGAAGGCCTTCGACGCGCTCGCCTTCGGCGAGGCGGAGGCCCATCACATGGGCCATCCGGTGGAACGGGTGAAGGCGACGGCGATCGTCGTCACCGCCCTCGGGGTCGGCGCCTCGGTGGCGCTGGTCGGGATCGTCGGCTTCGTCGGCATCGTCGTGCCGCATGCGGTTCGGCTGGCGCTCGGGCCGTCGCACCGCAGCCTGCTGCCGACCTCTGCACTCTCCGGGGCTCTGCTGGTGGTCCTCGCCGATCTGGTCGCCCGCACCGCGGTCGCGCCGGCGGAGCTGCCGATCGGCGTGCTGACCGCGGCGGTCGGGGCGCCGCTGTTCCTCCATCTGGTCCTCGCCCGGCGGGGAGGTGCGGCATGACCGACACTCCGACCCTCAGGATCCGCGGGGCGACGTTTGCGATCGCCGGCCGGCGGCTGGTCGACGCGGTCGATCTCGACGTCCATCCCGGCGGTCTCACCGTGCTGGTCGGACCGAACGGCGCCGGCAAGACCAGTCTCCTGAAGCTCGCCGCGGGCGAGATCCGGCCGACCGCCGGGCGGGTATGGTGGAACGGCGTCGAAGTCGGCGCCCTGGCGCCGGGCCGGCTGGCGGCGATCCGCACGGTGATGAGCCAGTCGACCGAAATCGGCTTCTCGTTCCGGGTCGAGGAGACGGTCGATCTCGGCGTCGCCCGGATCGGCCGGCGCCTGTCGCCGGCCCGCCGCGGAGCGATCGTCGCCGAAGCGATGATCCGCGCCGACGTCGGCCATCTCCTCGGTCGCGACGTGCGCTCGCTGTCGGGCGGCGAGCGGCAGCGTGTGCTGTTCGCCAAGGCGCTCGCCCAGCTCGAGGCCGGCGGCCTGGTCGCCGAGCGGCGGGCGCTGCTGCTCGACGAACCGGTCGCCAGCCTCGACCTCTCTCACCAGATCGGCCTGATGGAGGCGGCCCGCGCGGTGTCGGCGACCGGCGTCGCGGTGGTCGCGGTGCTGCACGACCTGAACCTCGCCGCCGCCCATGCCGATCGGATCGTCGCGATGGCCGGCGGCCGGATCCGCCGGATCGGTACGCCCGACGAGGTCCTCGACGACGACCTCCTCGACGAGGTCTTCGCCCTCTCCCCGCGCCGGCCGGCGATCTCCGCCCGCGCCGTCGTTCCCCAGACCTGGCGCGTCCGCGCGACCGCCCGACCGAGTCCCGCCCCATGAAGCCGTTCGCCTTCGCCACCGCTCTCGCCCTCCTCGTCGCCGTGCCGGCCGACGGCGCCGAACGGATCGTCTCGGTCGGCGCGGCGGCGACCGAGATCCTGTGGCGGCTCGGCGCCGCCGATCGGGTGGTCGGGGTCGACACCACCAGCGTCGAGCCGGCGGACGCCCTGGCGAGCCGGCCGAACGTCGGCTATTTCCGCCAGCTCTCGGCGGAAGGGTTGCTGTCGCTCGGGCCGGATCTGGTGATCGCGGTCGGTGCCGCCGGTCCGCGCGAGAGCCTCGAGGCGATCGGCCGGGCGGGCGTACGGATCGAGACCCTCCCCGACGACTGGAGCGAGGCCGGGGTGGTCGCCCGGATCGAACGGATCGGCGCGGCGATCGGTCGTCCGGAACGGGCGGCGGAGGAAGCGGCGCGGGTGCGTGCCGGCTTCGCCCGGCTCGACGAGCGGCGCCGGGAGATCTGCGGCGGGCCGCGGGCGATGTTCGTGCTGACCTTCCAGAACGGCCGTCCGCTGGTCGCCGGCCGCGGCACCGCCGCCGACGCGCTGCTGCGGCTGGCCGGCGCGAAGAACGTCGCCGACGGGTTCGACGGCTACAAGCCGATGACCGACGAGGCGGTGATCGCGGCGGCGCCGGAAGTGGTGGTGACGACGCCGGAGGGACCGGGCGGCGTGACGGCCGAGCGGTTGTTCGGCGCACCGAGCTTCTCCGGCACGCCGGCGGCGAAGGCGAAGCGTCTCGTCGCCCTCGACGCCCGCGCCGCCCTCGCCTTCGGCCCGCGCACCCCGGTGATCGCGGAAGAGTTGTTGGAGCGGATGCGGTAGGGGGCGCGCGGGGCCGGAACGGTGGTCCCGACCTTCGCACGCCCGGCTCCGGTGATGGCCCCCGCGGCAACTTCGGGATGGGCGCGCTTCCCGGAAGATGGCACACTCGCTCTGCACGTCGCGTCGACGGGGCGGCGACACGCGGAGCGCCGATGGGCGCCGGGAAATCTCGCTCGCTCGGCCGGAGGGCCGCCGGGCGTCGCGATGCGAGGGACATCCGATGAGGCTTCTGGTGGTCGGGGCCGGTGCGACCGGCGGGTATTTCGGCGGCCGGCTGGCCGCGGCGGGGCGCGACGTCACCTTTCTGGTGCGCCCGCGTCGGGCGGCACGACTCGCGAGCCGGGGGCTCGAGATCGTCAGCCCGCACGGCGACGTCACCATCCGGCCGAAGGTCGCGGCCGCCGCCGATCTCTCCGGTCCGTTCGACGCGATCCTGCTCACCGTCAAGAGCCACGGCCTCGCCGCGGCACTCGACGACATCGCCCCGGCGGTCGGGCCGGACACCGCGATCCTGCCGGTGCTGAACGGCATGCGGCACCTCGACGTCCTCACCGAACGGTTCGGTGCGGGGGCGGTCGCCGGCGGCGTCTGCAAGATCTCCGCGACGCTCGATGCCGAGGAACGAATCGTCCAGCTCTCCGATCTCCAGTATCTTGCCTACGGCGAACTCGACGGTCGAGTGTCCGAGCGGATGCTGCGGATCGACGAGGCGATGCGAGGGGCCGGCTTCCCGGCGCATCTGTCGACGACGATCTCCGGCGAGATGTGGGAGAAGTGGACGATGCTCGCCTCGCTCGGCGCGGCCACCTGCCTGATGCGCGGCAGCGTCGGCGAGATCGTCGGCGTCCCCGGGGGGCGCGAGCTGATCCTGGCGGTGATCGACGAAGTGGCGGCGATCGTCTCGGCGGTCGGAGTGGCGCCGAGCGCCGAGGGGCTCGCCGGGGTCCGGGCGATGCTGACCCGCGAGGGCTCGCCGCTCGCCTCCTCGATGTACCGCGATCTGATCGGCGGGCGTCCGACCGAAGCGGAGGCGATCGTCGGCGATCTGGTTCGGCGAGGCCGGGCGGCGGGAGTCTCCGCGCCGCTGCTCGCCGCCGCCGGGATCCACCTCGCGGTGGCCGCCGGCCGTCTCGGCGACGCCGTCTGAGAGCGCCTCCCCGTCCAGCCGCGGCGGCCATCCACCCGAAGGTGTTCGCCGCGGCGAGTGCCGGCGCGCGGGCCGCGGGCGCACGCGAGGGCGACGCCGAGGGGCTCGTCGGTCCATCGTCACGGGGCGCGCGGGGGACCGGCGACGGGATCGCTCGGCGGCTCTCGTCCGAGAGCCCTTCCCCCGCGCTCGGCGGATCCTCGACGTCAGCTCTCGCCGGTCGGCTTCTCGACGTGGCCGCCGAAGGCGCGGCGCATGGCGGAGAGGAGTTTGTCGGCGTAGTCGGCGTTGCCGCGCGACGAGAAGCGCTGGAACAGCGCCGCCGACAGGACCGGGACCGGAACACCGGTCTCCACCGCCGCCTGCAGCGTCCAGCGGCCCTCGCCGGAATCGGAGACGCTGCCGGAGAAGCCGGCGAGATCGGGATTCGCCTTCAGCGCCTCGGCGGTGAGATCGAGCAGCCAGGAGCCGACGACGCTGCCGTGGCGCCAGACCTCGGTGATCGCCGGGACGTCGAGGTCGTAGCGGTAATACTGCGGCGCCGCGAGCGGGGCGGTCTCGGCATCGGCCTCGCGGTCGGCGCGGCCGGCATCGGCGGCCTTCAACAGATTGAGGCCTTCGGCATAGGCGGCCATCAGGCCGTATTCGATGCCGTTGTGGACCATCTTGACGAAGTGGCCGGCGCCGGCCGGGCCGCAGTGGAGATAGCCGAGTGGTGCGGTGCCGCCGGGGGCGTCGCGACCGCTCGCCCCGCCCGGCGCCAGCGCGGCGAAGATCGGATCGAGCCGGGCGACCGCCGCCTCGGACCCGCCGATCATCAGGCAATAGCCGCGCTCCAGCCCCCAGACGCCGCCGGAGGTGCCGACGTCGACGAAATCGATGCCGGCGGGGCGGAACTCCTCGGCGAGGTCGACGGCGTCGCGATAGTTGGAATTGCCGCCGTCGATGACGACGTCGCCGGGATCCATCCGAGCGGCGAGGTCGCGGGCGACCGCACCGGTGATCGCCGCCGGCAGCATCAGCCAGACGGCGCGGGGGCGCGGCAGGTCGGCGAGGAGGGCCTCGAGGCTCGCCGCGCCGATCGCCCCGTCGGCCGCCAACGCCGTGACGTTGTCGGTGGCGCGGTTGAAGGCTACGACTTCGTGACCCGCCCGGATCAGGCGCCGGGCCATGTTGGCGCCCATTCGGCCGAGTCCGATCATTCCGATGCGCATGTCGAGGCTCCTCGCTGACATTCGGCCGTCCGCCGGCCGTCGACGGGAACATGGCACGGCGGCGGCCGAGGGCAACGGTGCTGCGCCCGCAACCCTCCCATCCGCGAACGGCGGAAGCGCCGGAGCGGGCATCGCCGGTGGGCGGCGGGGCGGCGAGCGAGAGGGATGCCGGGTGCGCCGCGGGACCGGAGGGCGGGCGGGCGGCGTCGGCGGTCGGGTTTCGCCGGGGCGATCCCGGGGAAGGCCCGTGGGAGGTTGCGACCACGGACGCGGGAGAGCGCGCGATGCGAGGGGGAGCGGAGAACAGGCCAGCGGGGCTTGAGTTTCGCCGCGCGAGCCGCCATTGAAGAGCCGCGGGACGGATGGCCGAGTGGTTGAAGGCAGCGGTCTTGAAAACCGCCGTGGGGGAAACTCCACCGTGGGTTCGAATCCCACTCCGTCCGCCACTTACACCTACGATGCCGTCCCGCCGAGCCTCCTCCGTGCTCGGGGCAGGTCCCTGCGGCGCACGCCCGATCGCGGCGGACTACTCGGCACTGCGGCCCTTCTCGGCCAGCAGACCGGTCGCCATCTGCCGGAATGTCGCGACGGCTCGGGGCAGGGCCGAGCGGGGGTCTTCGCTCTCCGCCACCCAGAGGGCGGCGTTCAGGGCCGCACCGTTGAGAAGGCGGGCGGCGGCTTCGACATCGACTGGCTTCACCATCTCGTCGGAGATCAGCCGGCCGACGGTTTGCTTCGTCATGTCCAGACATGCGTTCTGGCTCGGCCATCGCGACGGATCGCCCAGGAATGCCGGACCGTCGAGCAGCACGATCCGACGGACCTCGGGATCGAGCGCCATCTCGATGTACGCGGATCCCTCGGCGAGCAGGCCTTCCCACTCGTTCGGCGCCGCGGCAGCCGCCTTCTGCGCCTTCTGCGCCATCTCGCCGTCGATCTGGGCGACCACGGCCGCGAGCAGCCCCAGCTTGTCGCCGAAGTTGTGATAGAGCGCGCCCCGCGTGAGCCCGACATCCGCGGTCAGTTCGTCCATCGACGCCGCCGCGAACCCCTTCGCGGCGAAGGCCCGGCGCGCGGCCGAAACCAGCTTGGCACGGGTTTCCTCCATGCTCTCGACGCGACTTCTCGGGCCCATGGTGCACGCCTCTCTTCACATACGCGGCGTATTCCAATTGACATACGTCGCGTATGATGATCCAACGACATACGCAGCGTATGCCGAATAGCATCGCGCCACACGGAATCCAACCCGTCGCCGGCTCACGACCGGCGTCGAAACCGCCTCTCGTCCCACGAAGGTCGATCCGATGACGAAGCGCGATGCCGTCTTTCCCGCAGACCGCCACGCCCTCTACGAGGCGCACGGCTATTCGGCCGCCATCCGGTCCGGCGACATCCTGTTCGTCTCCGGCCAAGTGGGAAGCCGCGCCGACGGTTCGCCCGAGCCTGACTTCGACCGACAGGTGCGGCTGGCCTTCGCCAATCTGGAAGCAACGCTGGCCGCTGCCGGCTGCACCTTCGACGACATCGTCGACGTCACGACGTTCCACACCGATCCGGAGGCTCAGTTCGCGACGATCATGACCGTGAAGAACGAGATCTTCTCGCAGCCGCCCCATCCGAACTGGACCGCGATCGGCGTGAACTGGCTGGCCGGTTTCGATTTCGAAATCAAGGTGATCGCCCGCATCCCGGCGACCGCCTGAGATCACGAGGCGGTTCGGGAGGCGATCGCGAGCGACGACCTCCCGGAGGAGAGTTCACCCACCGAGGACCGGCGCCGAGGTCGGGAACCCCCTCCCCCTCACCACTTCCGCCCGCCGCCCGGGGGCTTCTTGTCACGGCCGATGCTGGCCAGACTCGGGTAGCGGCCGTGGCGGCGGGGCGGCGGGGCGACCGGCGCCGGGGTCGGCTCGAGCTTCAGCTTCTTCGTCTCCGGCTTCTCGATCATCGCCGCCGAAATCTCGATCGGCCCCTCTTCGCCTCGCCGCTCGGCGATCCTGACCAGTTGGGTCAGCACCACCGCGGCGCCCTTCAGCCGGTCGACCGGACCCGGCCAGTCGCGCGACAGCACGATCTTCTGGTCGGGGCGGATCTTGGCGAGGCTGCCCTGCTCGGCGATCCAGCGGACGAGGCCGGCCGGATTGGCGAACTCACCGCCGCGGAACGACACCACCACGCCCTTCGGCCCGGCGTCGATCTTGTCGACGTTGGCCCGCCGGCACAGCGACTTGATGTAGACGATCTTCAGGAGGTGCTCGACCTCCTCCGGCAGCGGGCCGAACCGGTCGATCAGCTCGGCGCCGAAGGCGTCGATCTCTTCCGTGCTCGCGAGGTCGGCGAGCCGCCGGTAGAGCCCGAGCCGGAGCGCCAGATCGCCGACGTAGTCTTCCGGAATCAGCACCGGCGTGCCCACCGTGATCGACGGCGACCACTGCTCTTCGGCCACCGTCTCGTCGCCCGACTTCAGCGCCGCCACCGCCTCCTCCAGCATCTGCTGGTAGAGCTCGTAGCCGATCTCCTTGATGTGGCCGGACTGCTCCTCGCCGACCAGATTGCCGGCGCCGCGGATGTCGAGGTCGTGGGAGGCGAGCTGGAAGCCGGCGCCGAGGCTGTCGAGCGACTGCAACACCTTCAGCCGGCGTTCGGCCTGGGCGGTCAGCTTCTTCTCGGCGGGGGTGGTGAAGAGCGCGTAGGCGCGGACCTTCGACCGGCCGACCCGGCCCCTGAGCTGGTAGAGCTGGCCGAGGCCGAACATGTCGGCGCGGTGGATGATCAGAGTGTTGGCGGTGGGAATGTCGAGGCCCGATTCGACGATGGTGGTCGACAGAAGCACGTCGAACTTGCCCTCGTAGAAGGCGTTCATCACGTCGTCGAGCTCGTGCGCCGGCATCTGACCGTGGGCGACGGCGACCTTCACCTCCGGCACCACCTCGGCGAGGAAGCGCTGGCGCTCGACCAGATCGGAGACGCGCGGCACCACGTAGAAGCTCTGGCCGCCGCGGTAGTGCTCGCGCATCAGCGCGTCGCGAACGACGAGGGCGTCGAACGGCGTCACGAAGGTGCGGACCGCCATCCGGTCGACCGGCGGGGTGGCGATGATCGACAGATCGCGCACCCCGGTCAGCGCCAGCTGCAGGGTGCGCGGGATCGGGGTCGCGGAGAGGGTGAGGACGTGGACCTCGGCCTTCAGCTCCTTCAGCCGCTCCTTGTGCTTGACGCCGAAGTGCTGCTCCTCGTCGACGATCAGCAGGCCCAGGTCCTTGAAGGCGATGCCCTTGGCGAGCAGCGCGTGGGTGCCGACGACGACGTCGAGGGTGCCTTCGGCGAGCTCCTTCTTGACCGTCGCGAGATCCTTGGCGCTGACCAGCCGCGACGCCTGGGCGACGCGCAGCGGCAGGCCCTTGAATCGCTCGGCGAAGGTGCGGAAATGCTGGCGGGCGAGCAGCGTGGTCGGCACGACGACCGCCACCTGCTTGCCGGACGCGGCGACCGCGAAGGCGGCGCGGAGCGCCACCTCGGTCTTGCCGAAGCCGACGTCGCCGCACACCAGACGGTCCATCGGCCGGCCTCCGGCGAGGTCGTCGAAGACCGCGTCGATGGTGGTCAGCTGGTCGTCGGTCTCCTCGTAGGGGAAGCGGGCGCGGAACTCGTCGTAGAGCCCTTCCGGCGGGACGTGGCGCGGGGCGGTTCGGAGCAGGCGTTGGGCCGCGGTCTTGATCAGTTGATCGGCGATCTCGCGGATCTTCTTCTTCATCCGCGCCTTGCGGGCCCCCCAGGCGACGCCGCCGAGCTTGTCGAGCTGGGCGTCGGTCTCGTCGGAGCCGTAGCGGGTCAGAAGTTCGATGTTCTCGACCGGCAGATAGAGCCGGTCGCCGCCGGCGTAGGTGATCTCCAGGCAGTCGTGCGGCTCGCCGGCCGCGGTGATCGTCTTCAGGCCGGTGAAGCGGCCGATGCCGTGGTCGACGTGGACGACCAGATCGCCCTCGGCGAGACCGGCGACCTCGGTCAGGACGTTGGCGCCCTTGGTGGCGCGCTTCTTCTTGGCGCGGATCAGGCGGTCGCCGAGGATGTCCTGCTCGGCGACGACGGTCAGGTCCTCGATCGAGAAGCCGGTCTCCAGCCCGAGCACGGCGAGGCCGACCTCGCCCTTCGCCAGCGTCCCCACCTCCGGATAGGTGGCGATCGGGCGGACCCGGGAGAGGCCGTGGTCGGTGAGCACCTGGCGCAGGCGGTCGAGAGCGCCGTCCGACCAGCCGGCGACCAGCACCCGCTTCCCCGCTCCGCCGAGTTCGCCGAGATGGGCGACCGCGGCGTCGAACACGCTGCCGTCGGCGTTGGCTCGCTCGGCGGCGAAGCTGCGACCGATCCGGCCGCCGAGATCGACCACGTCGAGCCGGTCGCCGGGCAGCGCGAAGGGCGAGAGCCGCACGGTGGGTCGGTCGGCGAGCGCCGTCGTCCATTCCTCGGGCGTGAGGGTGAGGAGCTTCGGATCGAGCGGCTTGTAGGGCACGGTGCCGGCGGCCGCCTGATCGAGCGCCTCGCGGCGGGCGTCGTAATGTTCGCGGACCTCGGCGAGGCGGGCGGTGAAGGTCTCGTCGATCTCGTGATCGAGGACGATGCGGGCATCGGCGCAGTAGTCGAAGATCGTCTCGAGCCCGTCGTGGAACAGCGGCAGCCAGTGCTCCATGCCGGCGTAGCGGCGTCCGTCGGTGATCGCCGCGTAGAGCGCGTCGTCGCGGGTGGTGGCGCCGAAGGTGGCGACGTAGTTGCGGCGGAAGCGGCCGACCACTTCCGGGGTCAGCGTCACCTCCGACATCGGCACCCATTCGAGCCGCTTCATCTGGCCGGTGGTGCGCTGGGTCTCGGGGTCGAAGCGGCGGATCTGCTCGAGTTCGTCGCCGAAGAAGTCGAGCCGGACCGGGCTCTCGGTACCCGGCGCGTAGAGATCGAGGATACCGCCGCGCACCGCGTATTCGCCGGTGTCGCGGACCGTGCCGGTGCGCTCGAAGCCGTTGGCCTCGAGCCAGCGGGTGAGCTCGGCCATGTCGGCGCGGCCGCCGGCGACCGCCGAGAAGGTCTCCCTGGCCACCACCTCGCGGGCCGGCAGGCGCTGGGCGGCGGCGTTGACGGTGGTCAGGACGACGATCGGCTTCCTGCGCTCGCGGGGCGTGGCGAGGTGCGACAGCGTGGTCATCCGCCGGGCGACGACGCCCGGATTGGGAGAGACGCGGTCGTAGGGCCGGCAGTCCCAGGAGGGCAGCGCGAGCACGTGGACGTCGGGGGCGAAGAAGGCGAGCCCGGCTTCCAGCCGCTGCATCCGGAGGCCGTCGCGGCAGACGACGATGAGGCTCGGACGGCCGTCGCGGGCGCCGGCATCGCGGGCGAGATCGCCGACGACCAGCCCTTCCGCCCCGTCGGGCAGACTCGAGAGCGTCACGTGAACGCGGGTGCGGAAGAGACCGGAGAGCTTCTTCAAGGGCCGAAGTCCGTCGTTGAAAAACGCACGAACACCCGCGTGGGCCCGTCGGGGCGATCACGCGGGGTCGCGGCGTCTCTTGAACAGGATTTCGCCGGGCGCATCCAGTGCAAAACGCGCCGGGCCGCCCCGCGCCGCGACACGTTCGGGTGAGACGGGCGCAGAGACGAGGCGGTCGCCCGCGGCACGGCGCATCGGGCGCGGCACCCTACGGAATCGGCGGAAATCTCGGGCGAACCCGCCTTTCGTCCGGTTGTCGCGATCTTCCGGCGGTTGCATCATCCGGATCGTCCGATCCCCGATCGGATCTCTCGCAGAGACAGGACCTCGCCCATGACGGTCTCCCCTCGCCTGCGCCTCCTCTTCCTCGCCGGTCTGTCGCTCCCCCTGGTCTCGGGTGTCGCCGCGGCCGCGCCCGGTGATCCCGCGCCGGACGCGGCCGAGACGAAGCCGGTCGAGATCGTCCCGGCGAAGCCGAAACCGACTCCGGCGAAGCCCGCAACGGCCAAGCCGGCCGCCGCGAAACCCTCGGTGGCGAAACCGGTCGCAGCGAAGCCGGCAGTGACGAAACCGGTCGCCGCCGCACCGGCTCCGGCCGAGCCCGCCGCGGCGAAACCGGCTGCGACGGCGGCGAAGAAGCCCGCCGCAGCACCCGCGGCGAAGGCGCCGGTGGCGGGGGCGCTGGTCCAGGCGATCGGCAAGCCGGTGAAGCCGCTGCCCGGGCTCCTCGCCGCGGCGAAGGCGGTGCGCGAGGCGGCGGCGGCGAACGACGCCGAGGCGGTGTTCGCGCTGGTCGCCGACGAGGTGACCTTCGCCACCTCCGGGATCACCCTCGGGGTGGCGCGCACGGTGCGCAAGGACGGGCCGTTCCCGGATGCGGCGTCGGCGCTCGAGGCGATCGGTCTCGCCTTCTCGGAGGGCGAGCCGGTGGCGCCGCCGACCGGTGCGCCCGCCGATCCGGCGGCACGGCGGATCGGCCGAGCGTTGGCGGTGATGGTGTCGACGATCGGCGATCCGCACTGGGCGACCGATCCGATGGTTCCGGGGGCGGTGTGCACCGCGCCGGGCGCGAAATGGGACGCGGCGGTGGCCAAGCGCAACGGGCTGGCGCAGGTGCGCGGCGCCTTCGTGCTCTCCGATACGGTGGTCAGGGCCGAGCGCAAGGCCTCGGCCAAGCCGGTCGCGACGCTGAAGCCGGGGACCATCGTCCGCGCCGATCTCGGCGCCGGCGGCGACTGGGAGAAGGTGACGCTGCCGCCCGACAAGCTCGCCTGGGCGCCGCTGAAGACGCTGCATCCGGCGACGCCGTGGGGCTTCTGCTTCCTGCCGACGGCGGAAGGCGACTGGCTCCTGTCGGCGGTGGTGTCGGCGTCGAACTGACGCCGGGCCGCCGCCTCACAGCCCGCCGTTGACCCGGGTGTATTCGGCCATCGCCCGCCACACCGGACGGTCGTGGAGCGGGTCGATCGGGATCGAGCCGACCAGCCAGGAGAACATCTCCTGGTCGGAGACGTCGAGCAGTCGCTCGAAGTCGGTCAGGTCGTCGTCGGAGAGGTCGCCGATGTGGGCATCGGCGAAGCGCCCCATCACGAAGTCCATCTCCTTGGTGCCGCGGTGATGGGCGCGGAACAGCGCCTTCTTCCGCCGCGGCTCGAGGCCGTCGCTGGTCCGCGTGTCGCTCATCGGGGCTCCCCTGTCGTCCGTGCCGTCGTTCTAGCGGTTGGCCGGGCGCTTGTCATGGGGACGTGCGGCGCAGGGCGGGGCAATCGCATTTGCCGGTCGCAAGAGGCTGGCGCGTCCACTCCCGTCGTCCCCGGCGGCGCTTCGACGCCGGGAAGGGAACCCCACGGGATGCCTCCACCGATCGGGCGCCGACTGGTTCCCCTTCCCCTCCGCCCCTTCGGGGCTCCGGCCGGGGACGACGGGAGAGAGTGCGGCAAATGCGATCGCCCTGCGGCGGCGGGGGGCGCAGGCCGCTCTCGGCGGGTCGCGGGTGAGGGGTGGGGTTCGCACGGATCGGTCGCGGCGGGCGGCGGCATCGTATGCTGATGCCGACGATTCGCTCAGTCCTTCGAGGCCCCTCGTGCCGACATCCTTTTCGCAGGCCATCGGCCGGAAGATCCCGCTCGTCGAGGTGATGGACATCGGCGCGATGGCCGAAGGGGTGGAGGCCCACGCCGGCCTGCTCGCCGACGGCGAGGCGCGGGTCACCGGTTTCGAGCCCAATCCCGAGCAGTACGCGCTGCTGAAGGACCGGCCGGGGCCCTATCGCTATCTGCCGTATTTCCTCGGCAACGGCGGGCGGGCGCGGTTCCATCTGACCCGCTATGCCGGCTGCTCCAGCCTGATCGAGCCGGATCCGTCGGTGATCGACCTGTTCCAGTCGATCGGCGCCGGCCATCCGGGCGGCAACTTCCACGTCGAGCGCACCATCGAGGTCGACACGGTGCGGCTCGACGACCTGCCGGCCGAGATCGTCGCCGACCATCTGAAGATCGACGTCCAGGGCTACGAACTCGAGGTTCTGAAGAACGGCGTCGAGCGGCTCGCCGCGACGCTGGTGATCCAGGCGGAGGTCGAATTCCTCGCCCTCTACCGCGACCAACCGCTGTTCGGCGACATCCAGGTGTTCCTGCGCGACCGCGGCTTCGTCTTCCACAAGTTCGTCGACGTGGTCGGCCGGGCGATCAAGCCGTTCCGGATCGGCGACGTGTTCCGTCCGCACAGTCAGATGCTGTGGGCGGACGCGGTGTTCGTACGCGACTACACCCGGCTCGACCGGTGGAGCGACGACGACCTCCTGAAGGGCGCGGCGATCTGCGACCGGGTGATCGCATCGCACGACCTCGCCCTGCATCTGCTCCTCGAATGGGACCGCCGCAACGCCGGATCGACCGCGGCGGCCTATGTCGAGACGCTGCGGCGGACCGGCGCCGAGCCGCTCTACCTCAACACCAAGGCGCCGAACTGAGACGGGTGGGGCCGCTCGACGGACGACGGGCGGGAAGCTCTCCCGGCTTCCGTCCCGCGCCCTCGTCGTGCCGCCCCTCCCCTCGCCGGCTTCCGCCTGCTAGAACAGATGGAGAATCCGAGCCCGGCAGCCGATGCGTCCCGAGATCCTCACGCCCCTCTTCGCTTCGCTCTCGAGCCTTCCCGGCGTCGGGCCCAAGTCCCTGCCGCTCTACGACCGGCTGCTCGACGACGGCCGGCCGATCGCCGGATCGGGCGCGCGGATCGTCGATCTGCTGTTCCATCTGCCCTCCGGGATCGTCGACCGCCGCCTGCAGCCGGGCATCGCCCGCTCGCCGGAAGGGGCGATCGTCACCCTCTTCGTCCGCATCGACCGGCACCGGCCGCCGCCGCCGCATTCGCGTGCGCCCTATCGGATCTCCGCCTTCGACGACACCGGCGAGATCACCCTGGTGTGGTTCTCGGCCAAGGCCGACTGGCTGAAGAAGCTGGCGCCGGAGGGCGAGGCGCGCTGGGTCTCCGGCCGGGTCGAGTGGTTCAACGGCGCGCCGCAGATGGTTCATCCGGACTTCGTGGCGACGCCGGAGGAGTTCGAGAAGCTGCCGCTGATCGAGCCGGTCTATCCGCAGACCGAAGGGCTCGGCACCCGCGCCATCGCCCGCGCGGTCGGCAAGGCACTGGAACGCCTGCCGCATCTACCCGAGTGGCAGGATCCCGAATGGCTGGCGCGCAAGCGCTGGTCGGATTTCGCGGGTTCGCTGCACGCCGTCCATGCGCCGGCCGGGACGATCGACGAGGAGGCCGCCTCGCCGGCCCTCGCCCGCCTCGCCTACGACGAGTTGCTCGCCCAGCAGCTCACTCTGGCGCTGGTCCGGGCGTCGTCGAAGCGGGGTGGCAAGCCGCCGCGGGTCGCCGCCGGGGCGCTCACCGAGAAGATCCTGGCGGCGCTGCCGTTCACCCCGACCGGTGCCCAGACCCGCGCCTTCGCCGAGATCCGCGCCGATCTCGCCCGGCCCGAACGGATGTTGCGGCTGCTCCAGGGCGACGTCGGCTCGGGCAAGACGCTGGTGGCGATCCTCGCGGCCGCGGCGGCGGTGGAGGCCGGCGGTCAGGCGGCGATCATGGCGCCGACCGACCTCCTCGCCCGCCAACACGCCGCCTCGCTGGCGCCGCTCGCCGAGGCCGCGGGGATCCGTTTCGCGCTGCTCACCGGCCGCGAGAAGGGGGCCGAGCGCGAGGCGATCAAGGCGGGGCTGGCATCCGGCGAGATCTCGATCCTGGTCGGCACCCACGCGCTGTTCCAGGGGCCGGTCGAGTTCGCCGATCTCGCCCTGGCGGTGGTCGACGAGCAACACCGTTTCGGCGTCCACCAGCGGCTCGCCCTGACCGCCAAGGGCCGGGCCGTCGATCTCCTGGTGATGACCGCGACGCCGATCCCGCGCACTCTGATGATGAGCCTGTTCGGCGATCTCGACGTGTCGCGGCTCGACGAGAAGCCGGCGGGGCGGCGGCCGATCGCCACCCGGATCGCTTCGTCGGAGCGGATGGGCGAGATCGTCGAAGGGCTGGAGCGGGCGATCGCCGGTGGCGCCAAGGTCTATTGGGTGACGCCGCTGGTCGCCGAGAGCGAAGTGGTCGATCTCGCCGCGGCCGAGGAACGCCACCGCGACCTGACCCACGCGCTCGGGCCGATCGTCGGCCTCGTCCATGGGAAGATGAAGGCCGACGACAAGGATCGGGCGATGCGGGCCTTCCAGGCGGGCGAGACGCGGGTATTGGTCGCCACCACGGTGATCGAGGTCGGGGTCGACGTGCCCGACGCGACGATCATGGTGATCGAACACGCCGAACGCTTCGGCCTCGCCCAACTGCACCAGTTGCGCGGCCGGGTCGGGCGCGGCTCGGCGGCCTCGTCGTGCCTCCTGGTCTACAAGGGGCCGCTCGGCGAGACGGCGCGGGCGCGGCTCGAGATCATGCGCTCGACCGAGGACGGCTTCGTCATCGCCGAAGAGGATCTGAAGCTCAGGGGCGGCGGCGAGATGCTGGGCACCCGACAGTCGGGAATGCCCGGCTTCCGCCTCGCCCGACTCGATGTCCATGCCGAGCTGCTCGAGGCGGCGCGCGACGACGCGCGGCTGGTCCTCGCCCGCGATCCCGAGCTCACCGGCCCGCGCGGCGAAGCGCTCAGGGTGCTGCTCCATCTCTTCGACCAGGATCAGGGGATCCGTCTGATCCGCGCCGGATGATCCGGCGATCCACGGAGGAGCCATGACCGAACATCGCCACGAGCGCCGGACCCGCGGCCGCTGCGCCCTCACCGGAATCGAGCGGCCGATCGGTGAACTGGTGTCGCTCGACACGCTGTCGCCGGGCTTTTCCGCCTCGATCCGGGCGCTCCACCCGGAGCTTCCCGCCGATGCGCTGATCTCGCGGTCGGAACTGGCGCGGCTGCGCGATCGGCACATCCGCGATCTGCTCGCCGCCGAACACGGCGAGGTGACGGCGCTCGAAGCGGAAGTGGCGGCGAGCATCGCCAATGCCGACACGATCTCGACCGACGTCGCCGCCGACTTCGCCGAGAACCGTACCCTCGCGGAACGGCTCTCCGACGGGCTCGCCCGGTTCGGCGGCTCGTGGACCTTCATCATCGCCTTCTCGGTGACGATGGCCGGCTGGATGACGGTCAACGCGCTGCTCGACCGCGCCGCCTTCGATCCCTTCCCCTACATCCTGCTGAACCTGGTGCTCTCCTGCCTCGCGGCGATCCAGGCGCCGATCATCATGATGAGTCAGAAGCGGCAGGAGACCAAGGATCGGCTGCGCTCGGAGAGCGACTACCGGGTCAACCTCAAGGCCGAGCTGGAGATCCGGCACCTGCACGAGAAGCTCGACCACCTGCTGTCGCACCAGTGGCAGCGGCTCGCCGAGATCCAGGAGATGCAGGTCGAGATGATGCAGGACCGCGACGCCCGCCGTACCGGGACGCGCGTGCCGGAGCCGAGTTCGTCGCCTCGCCCGGGCGTTCCCAAAGGGAGCTGACGCCGCTTCCTCCGTCCCGGTCAGTTCTGCCGCCGCGGCCACGGCCGCCAGTGGGACGGGGCCGGCTTCTCCGGTTCCGGAGGGGGCGGTGGTGGCGGCGGGGGGAGCGGCGGGCCGTTCCAATCCGGTGTGACGATGCCGCCGGAGATGATCAGCTTGGCGGCGTCCTCGACGGCCATGTCGAGGATGCGGACGCTCGCCTTCGGCAGGAACATGACGTAGCCGCCGGTCGGGTTCGGCGTGGTCGGGATGAAGACGGTGAGCCAGTCGTCCTCGCCGATCTCGGGGCGGCCTTCGGTCAGCCGGCGGGCGACCTCGGCCTTCGCCGGCCCGGAGACGAAGACCAGCGACCAGATGCCGGCGCGCGGCCATTCGATCAGCCCGACGTCGCGGAAACTCTGATCGCGGGAGGAGACGAAGGTCTCGAAGATCTGCTTCAGCGTCTTGTAGACCGGACGGACGAAGGGCAGATGGCCGACCAGATCCTCGCCGTAGGAGAGCAGCGTCCGGCCGACCAGGCTGGCGGTCAGGGCGCCGAGCAGGGTGATGCCGACCAGGGCGACCAGCAGGCCGAAGCCGGGAATGCCGAACGGCAGATAGTTGTCCGGGTTCCAGGCGGAGGGGATCAACGGTTTGACCGTGGCGTCGACCCATTCCAGGAAGGCGCGGGCGAGATAGACGGTGATCGCCAACGGCCCGACCATCACGATGCCGGTGACGAAGTGGTTCCTGAGCCGCGCGAACCAACCCGGATCGAGGGGGCGTCCCCCTCCCTGCTCCATCCCCATCGTCTGCTCCTCGTCGGACGGATGGCCGAGACTACCGCCGTTTCGCGCCGCGGCGAACGGAAAACGCAGCGTTCTTTCGCGGGCGGAATGCCACGGGTCCGCGGCGACGTGGCGTAACCCCGGATTCAGTCTCCCGCGCTAGGATCGCGCGCGTCGGTCGAAGAAAGCCCCCGAAGGCGAGGACGGGCCGGCCGGGGAGACGCGACATGCCGGCGTTCGACGACCGGATTCGGATCGTGGAAGGTATCGACGAGGTGCGCGCGACGCTCGCCGCACTTCCGGCGGACTTCGCCGGCAGCGCCTTCCAGACCCACGGCTGGCTCGACGGTTGGCTCGGATGCCGGGAAGTGCGGCCGGACGGCGATGCGATGCGGACGATCCTCGTCGTCGTCGACCGAGCGGACGGTGCCGGTCCGTGGCTGGTGTGGCCTCTGACCCTCGACACGCGCAGCGCCGTGCCCGCCTGGGGGCCGCTCGACTGCGGGGTCTGCGACTACAATCTGCCGCTCGCGGCACCGGATTTCCGCCTCTCGGCGATCGAGGCGACACGGCTCTGGCGGGCGATCGTCGCGGCGCTGCCGGCCGGCGCCTCCTATCTCCTCGTCGACAAGCTGCCGCTGAGGGTCGGCGGCCGGCCGACGGTCTTCGCCGCGCTGCCGGAGATCCGCGCCTCGCAGGTGGTGCGCCATCCGCTGCCGCTCGGCGGCGATTTCGAGACGCTCCGGGCGACGCGGTTCTCGCCGACCATGGTCCACAGTCTCGACCGCAAGCGGAAGAAGCTCGGCCGCAAGGGCGAACTGGTGTTTCGGGTGGAGACCGGTGCCGCGGCGCTCGCCGACTTCGAGCGGCTGGCGGTGTGGCGCGACGAGCGCTTCGGACCGCACCCCGACGTCAACGCCTTCTGGCGAGCCCTGGTGGCGGCGGGCGACCCGGCCCGGATCTTCGCCCTCTCGCTCGACGGTGCGACGATCTCGGCCTGTCTCGGCACGGTCGATGCCGGCGGCGTCCGTCTGCTCGCGGTCGCACACGACGCGCGGTTCAACAACTGGTCGCCGGGACTGCTGGCGATCGAGGACGCGATCCGCTGGGCGGTCGGCGAAGGTTTCCCCGAGTTCGACTTCACCATCGGCTCGGAGGCCTACAAGCACGACTTCGGCGTCGAACCGGAGCCGATGGGGCTCCAGTCGGCGGCCTTCGACGCTCAAGGGGCGGCGGTGCTGCGGCTGGTGTGGGCGCGCGCCTACGTCGCGGCCCGGCTGCGGCGCCATCTCGACGCCCATCGGTTCGGCGGCGGGCATCACCGCCGGCTGATCGCCTACGGTTGAGAGCGAAGAGCCGAAACGTTCAGGGTCGCCGCGATCGGCCTCAGGGGGTCTTCGCCTTCTCGGCCTTGGCCGCCTTCTCCGCCGCCTTGCGGGCGCGGAAGGCCGCGGCCCAACTCTGGCGGACGGTCATCGGGGCGCGGGCGACGGCGAGGCTGTCGGCGGCGACGTCCTTGGTGACCACCGTGCCGGACCCGACGAAGGCGCCGTCGCCGATCTTCACCGGAGCGACCAGCGACGAGTTCGAGCCGATGAAGGCGCCGGCGCCGATGTCGGTGTGGTACTTGCCGAAGCCGTCGTAGTTGCAGGTGATGGTGCCGGCCCCGATGTTGGCCTTCGCGCCGATCCGGGCGTCGCCGATGTAGGTCAGGTGATTGACCTTGGCGCCGGCCTCGACCAGGCCGTTCTTGATTTCGACGAAGTTGCCGACGTGGACGTTCTCGCGCAGGTCGGCGCCGGGGCGCAGCCGCGCATAGGGGCCGATCAGCGCGCCTTCGCCGACCTTCGCCCCCTCGAGGTGGGAGAAGGCCCGGATCCGGGCGCCGGAGGCGACGGTCACGCCGAGGCCGAAGACGACGTTCGGCTCGATCACCACGTCGGGGGCGATCTCGGTGTCGGCGGCGAAGACCACCGTCTCCGGAGCGATCAGGGTGACGCCCGAACGCATCACCGCCTCGCGCCGACGCTTCTGGAAGACCGCTTCGCAGCGGGCGAGCTGGACCCGGTCGTTGACCCCGAGCACCTCCTCTTCCGCCGCGGTCTCGACCACCACCCTCAAACCTCGGGCCCGGGCGATCTCGACCACGTCGGTCAGGTAGTATTCGCCCTTGGCGTTGGCGTTGCCGATCGTCTCGAGGAAGCCGAGGGCGTGGGCGCCGGCGAGCGCGACGATGCCGGAGTTGCACAGCGTCAGCTTCCGTTCGGCGTCGTCGGCGTCGCGCTCCTCGCGGATCGCCTCGAGCCCGGAGGGCCCGAGCAGCAGACGGCCGTAGCCGGTCGGGTCGGCCGCCTCGAAGCCGAGGACCACGACCGCGGCGCCTTCGGCGAGCCGGCCGCGGATCCGGTCGATGGTTTCGGCGCGGACCAGCGGCGTGTCGCCGTAGAGCACGACGACGTCGTCGGCACCGGCCTCGAGCGCCGGCCGGGCCTGGAGCACGGCGTGGCCGGTGCCGAGCCGTTCGGCCTGGACGAAGGTCTCGTCGGCGCCGGCGGCGCGGGCCACCGTGGCGACCTTCTCCATCGACGGGCCGACCACCGCGGCGACCCGGGTCGCACCGGCGGCGCGGGCGGCGGCGACCACGTGGCCGACCATCGGCCGACCGGCGATCTCATGGAGAACCTTGGGCAGGGTCGAACGCATCCGGGTTCCCTCGCCGGCGGCGAGGACGATGGCGAGGCAGGTGCGGTCGGTCATGAGGTCACCTCGGAGAAACGTGCGGCCGGCGGAAGAGACGTGCCGGATCGTCAGACACCGAGCCGAACGCTCGGTCAAGCCGTGACGCGCACACAGATGTGGGCACCACCATGGTCTCGGTTCTTCGGCCCTGCGCGTCCGGCGGTCGAGATGATACCCTCAGGGCGACGATTCGTGCGACGCCGGACCCATGCCCGTGGCCAGGAAGAACGCCTCCGATCCCTCTCCCTTCGACGACGAGGACACCACCTCCGGTGGATTGGCCTTCGCCGGCTGGGGCTTCGCGACCGTGGTGGCGCTGACCCTCGGCGTCGCGTCCTGGCAGTATGCGCCGCCGCGCACCGCACGGCTCGAGGTGGCGCGGGCCGAAGTGCAGCTTCCCGACCCGACCGAGACCGGCTCGGTCCCGAGAGGCGACCGGCCGCCGGTGGCGGTGCCGGCTCGGGTGGTCGGTGGCGACAGGGTATCGCCGATGCCGCTCGCCGCCGACGTCCAGATCGCCACCTCCCGGGACATCGACCAGCTCAGATCGGAAGTCCGCGAGTTGCAGCGGCGGCTCGGTCAGGCCGGGCTCTCCGGAGACGGACTGTCGCGGCGGCTCGACCGGATCGAAGAGCGGCTGACCGTCGATCCCGATCTCGCCCGCGAGAAGCTCGCCCGGTCCGCCGGGCCGGGAGAGCGGCCGGATGCCGGGCGGCCGGCGGCGGAGAAGCAGGAGATCGCGAAGGCGGAGCCGGCGAAGCCGTCGCCGGAGCGGGGCGAGGCGGCAAAGCCCGTCGAGCCGCCGAAGACGGCGCTCGAGCGGATCGAGGCCAAGGTCGCGGAACCGCCGAAGCCGGCCGAGAAGGTCGCCGATTCCGTGCCGTCGACCTCGGCCGACAAGGTGCCGGCGGCACCGGATCGGATGATCGTCGAGCGGATTCCGGTTCCGGCGGCGCGGCCGACCGACGTGCCCGATCCGGCTCCGGTCAGGACCGCACGGGCGGTGCCGATCGCTCCCGCGGCCGCGGGTGGCGACGGCGAGGGGCCGGCGGTCACGGGAACCATCGCCCGGACCACGCCGATCGTGGTCGGCCCGCCTCCGGCGGTCGCCGCGGCCCCGGCCCCGCCGACCGTCGCCGCCGAATCGGCGCAGGTCGCGCCGAAGGGCGATCTGCTGGCCGCGCCGGCGAAGAGCGATCCCTCGGCGGTGGCGGCCAAGGGTGACGGATTCACCATGCCTCCGGCGACCATGCCGCCGTCGAGCGAACCGCCGGCGGCGATCGATCTCGGCGGCTATCGGTCGCTCGCCACGCTGCGCAAGGCGTGGACCGATCTCTCCGGCCGCAACGCCGAACTCGGCCGTGGGCTGGCGCCGCTGGCACGGTTGAAGGAGACCGAGGCGGGGATCGAGGCGCGTCTGCTGGTCGGTCCCTTCCCCAGCCAGACCGAGGCGGCGAAATCCTGCATGCGGTTGCGCGCCGCCGGGGTCAACTGCTCGGTGGCGGTCTACTCGGGACAGGCGGTGATCCAGCGCTGAAGCCGAGTTCACGGCTTCCGCTCTCCCCTCTTCACCCGACGGTCGAGAGCACCGGGAAGGTCTCGATCAGCCAGAAGGCGAAGCGTTCGACGCCGCCGGTGAGGAAGGCGATGCCGGTTCCCACCAGGAGCAGGCCGGTGACCTTCTCGACCATTCCCATGTGGGCGCGGAAGCGCCGCATCAGCAGCATGAACGGCTGGGAGAAGGCGGCGGCGATCAGGAAGGGGACGCCGAGGCCGGCGGCGTAGACCGCGAGAAGGCCCGCGCCCTCGCCGATCGTCTCGCGGCTGGCGGCGACCCCGAGGACCGCGGCGAGCACCGGGCCGATGCAGGGGGTCCAGCCGAAGCCGAAGGCGAGACCGATCACATAGGCGCCGAGCGGGCCGGCGGGGCGGCGGTTCACCTGGACCCGGGCCTCGCGATAGAGCAGCGGGATGCGGAAGAGCCCGAGGAAGTGCAGCCCCATCACGACGATGGCGATGCCGGCGAGCACCGACAGGGTGCCGAGGTGCTGGCGGATCATCTGGCCGAAGACCGACGCCGAGGCGCCGAGCGCGACGAAGACGGTCGAGAACCCGGCGACGAAGCCGAGGGCCGAGAGGAAGATCCGCCTGCGGGCGGTATCGAAGCCGCTTCCGGCCAGTTCGTCGAGGCTCGCCCCCGCGATGAAGGCGAGATAGGGCGGCACCAGCGGCAGCACGCAGGGCGAGACGAACGAGAGGAAGCCGGCACCGAAGGTTCCGAGCAGAGTCACGTTGTCCGTCATTGGGGTCCCCTCGCCTGCCGCGGGTCGATCGTCTCTCCCGGCCGTTTAAGCAAATACGCAGACACGGGGAAATCACCTTGACGGGAAGCAAGGTCCGTCATCGTCCGAACCGCGGGGAAGACGACATGTCCACAACCTGTATAACAGGTGGTGCCGGCGCGAATCGTCGCATGTCGGAGGAACATCCACGGATGTTCCCGTGGCGGCGAACGCGGAATGCGCGAAAAGAAGCGGGGGTGCGGGTCTGCGTCGGCAAGGGGCAGTGCGTCGGAAGTTCGAAGGGAGATCGACGGAAACCGGTGGTACCGAGGTGGGGCAAAGGATGCCGAGCGGCTCGTGCAGGATTCGGATAGTCTGAATCTGCCGGTTTCCGCGCTTTATCCCTTTGGCACGAAGGGATCCGTAGGTTCGATCTCTGTGCGGAAAGAGTATGTCGTCACGTAATGATCGAAAATGTAACAATCGCCAGAAATGTTTCGAGTGCCTTTGTATAGACCTTTCCTCAATGACAACATCACGCATTGACTCGCATCACGCTCAGGTGATGAAATCGGTTACACCACTCGGGGGAACTGTTCATGGCCGATCGAATGCCACCACCACCTTTGCGTGCGACCGTCCGGTCGATCGCAAGGGAGACCGGCTATTCGGTCGCGACCGTGTCCCGTGCGCTGAACGGGCTCGAATCGGTTCGGCCGGAGACGATGCAGCAGATCGTCGACGTGGCGAATCGCCTCGGCTATCGCCGCTCGGCGAGTGCCGCCAGCCTGCGGACCGGGCGGTCGCGGGTGATCAGCCTGCTGGTGCCGCTCGCCCGTGAAGGCGACATCCTCGGCAACCACGGCGCTCTGCAACTGGTCTCCGGCGCCGACCGTCGGCTGGTGCGGGACGGCTGGACGCTGTCCCTGGTCCCGCATCCGCCGGACGGCGACGGGTCGGCGGAACTCGAGAGCGTGATCCGTCAGGGGCTGTGCGACGGGGTGATCATCGAGCAGACGCGGCCATCGGACGAACGGGTTCGCCGGCTCGCCGACGCCGGCTTTCCCTTCGTCACCTTCGGGCGCACGCAGGAGGCGGTGCCGCATCCGCACTACGACGTCGACAACGACGACTTCGGCCATCGGGCGGCGCGCTTCCTGATCGAGTCGGGCTGCCGGCGGCCGCTGCTGGTCGCTCCGGACGGCGGCCTCAGCTACGGCATCCACCGGCGGGCCGGCTTCGCCCGGGCGTTGAACGAGGCGGGGATGTCCTACGATCCCGCCCGATCGGTGCTGACCGAGAGCGGCGACGGCGACATCGTCAAGCGGATGCTCGACCGGCTCGACGGACCGGACGCACCGGACGGGATCTGTTGCGGCAACGAGGTCGCGACCCTCGCGCTGATCCACCGTCTGCTCGCCACCGGCCGGCGGATCGGCAGGGACGTGCACCTGACCCAGGTCGAGACGTCGGATCTGCCGGACCACTATCCCGTGCCGGTTTCCGGCTTCTTCCAGGATCTCGATCTCGCCGGTTGGCTGCTCGCCGACTTCCTGTTGCGGCGGATCGAAGGGGCGGCTCCGGAGACGCTCGCCCGGGTCGACCGGATGACCTTCCGGCCGCGCGGTTGATCGCCCTCTCCGGCGGACACCGCGCCGCCCGATCGTGCCGACGAGGATCCCGACGGTCGAGGCTCCGACCTTCGGCCGGGGACGGCTCGTCGGGATCGACCCGCGGCGTCAGGGGCGTATGCTCGGACGAACCGCTCTCGCGTGGCGGCCGAGTCGTCGTGACGTGTCTCTTCCTCGGGGAACGGGATGCATCCGGCGAGTCGGTCTCCGGTGTGGGCGAGACGACCTCTCGCCGACTTCGCTCCCCGAGCGTCACCCCGCTCCGAGACGCATAGCCGCCCGCCCCGCGACAAGCCCCGTGATCCACGCTATAGACCGACCATGCAACCGATCACCAAGACCGAAGACCTCGCCGCCGCCTGCCAGGCTCTCGCCGCCCACGACTACGTGGCGGTCGACACCGAGTTTCTGCGAGAGACCACGTTCTGGCCGAAGCTCTGCGTCGTACAGCTCGCCGGGCCGGACACCGCGGTGGTGGTGGATGCGCTCGCCGACGGCATCGATCTGACGCCGGTCCTCGATCTGATGAAGAACGAGAAGGTGCTGAAGGTCTTCCATTCCGGCCGGCAGGACATCGAGATCATCTTCAACCTGGGGGGCTTCGTTCCCTGTCCGGTGTTCGACACCCAGGTCGCGGCGATGGTCTGCGGGTTCGGGGATTCGATCTCCTACGATCAGCTGGTGCAGCGAATCACCGGCATCCACATCGACAAGTCGTCCCGCTACACCGACTGGACCCGTCGGCCGCTGACCGCCAAGCAGTTCGACTACGCCCTGTCGGACGTCACCCATCTGCGCGACGTCTACCATCACCTCGCCAAGCGTCTCGCCGACGCCGGCCGGGCCGACTGGGTCACCGAAGAGATGCGGGTGCTGATCTCGCCGGAGACCTACGATCTGAAGCCGGAGAACGCCTGGGAGCGGTTGAAGCTCCGGGTCCGCAAGCCGATCGAGCTCGCGATCCTCAAGGAACTGGCCGCCTGGCGCGAGACCGAGGCGAGGAACCGCGACGTGCCGCGGTCGCGGGTGCTGAAGGACGAGGCGATCTTCGAGATCGCCGCGGATCAGCCGAAGGACGGGGCGGCACTGGCCAATCTGCGGTCGCTGTCGAAGGGCTTCGAGCGGTCGCGGGCCGGCGAAGAGATCCTCGGCTGCGTCCGCCGGGCTCTCGCGCTGCCGAAGGACCAGTTGCCGACGATCCCGCGGGGCAAACCGGTTCCCGAGGGAACCGGGGCGGCGGTCGACCTGATGAAGGTGCTGCTCAAGCTGGTCTGCGAGAAGCACGGGGTGGCCTCCAAGGTGGTCGCCACCGTCGACGAGCTCGAAGCGATCGCCGCCGACGACGAGGCCGACGTTCCCGCGCTGAAGGGCTGGCGGCGCGACCTGTTCGGGGCCGAGGCGCTGAAGCTGAAGCACGGCGGGCTCGCCCTCTCCTTCGACGGGCGCAAGGTCGTCGCGGTCGAATGCGAGCCGACGCCGCGGCCGGCCCGCAAGGGCTGAGCCTACGCCTTCCGACGGCTCTTCCGAGCGGCCGCCGGGGTGGGTTCGAGGGGGCGGGTCCGAGCCGTCGGACGGCTTCCCCGATGTCTCGTCCCGCGGGGCCGCAAAAGGCATTCGCAGAAGCGGGAAGGACTTGATCGCGCGGGATTTCGGCGATCACGAGTCCGGGTTCATCCGTAGGAAGTGCTTGTCGGTCTCCCGGGAATGGGCTAGGGCTCGAACTCGGGAGCGCACCGGGAAGAGCACGTCTTCCCCCGTCCGATCGGTCAATCGAATCGGTTGGATCGAGGCGCATGCCATCACCGAGGTCGATCATCCGCGTTCGGGGGTATTCCGCATGAGTGATAAGTCCGCGACACTCACCATCGGCGACAAGTCGATGGTCCTGCCCGTACATTCGGGATCCATCGGACCCGACGTCATCGACATCACGAAACTCTACGGCTCCACGCACTGCTTCACCTACGATCCCGGCTTCACCTCGACGGCGGCGTGCGAGTCGAAGATCACCTACATCGACGGCGACGTCGGCGTGCTGCTGCACCGCGGCTATGCGATCGACGAGCTCGCCGAGCACGGCTCGTTCCTCGAGACCTGCTATCTGCTGCTCTACGGCGATCTGCCGACCCACGCCCAGTTCGCCGACTTCCAGGCGCGCGTCTACCGGCACACCATGGTGCACGAGCAGATGCACCGGTTCTTCTCCGGCTATCGCCGTGACGCCCACCCGATGGCGGTGATGGTCGGCACGGTCGGCGCGCTGGCGGCGTTCTATCACGACTCGTTGGACATCACCGATCCGCACCAGAGAATGGTCGCGTCGATCCGCATGATCTCCAAGATGCCGACCATCGCGGCGATGGCCTACAAGTACTCGATCGGTCAGCCGTTCGTCTATCCGGACAACAAGCTCGACTATTCGGCGAACTTCCTGAAGATGTGCTTCTCGATCCCGTGCGAGGAGTACAAGGTCAATCCGGTGGTGGCGCGAGCCCTCGATCGCATCTTCATCCTGCATGCGGACCACGAGCAGAACGCTTCGACCTCGACGGTGCGTCTGGCCGGCTCGTCGGGCGCCAATCCGTTCGGCTGCATCGCGGCGGGCATCGCCTGTCTGTGGGGCCCGGCGCACGGCGGTGCCAACGAGGCGGCGCTGCAGATGCTGCAGGAGATCGGCACGGTCGACCGCATCCCGCACTACGTCGCCCGCGCCAAGGACAAGAACGATCCGTTCCGTCTGATGGGCTTCGGCCACCGGGTCTACAAGAACTACGATCCGCGCGCCAAGATCATGCAGAAGACCTGCCACGAGGTGCTCGCCTCGCTCGGCATCAAGGACGATCCGCTGCTCGACGTCGCCGTCGAACTCGAGCGGATCGCGCTGCACGACGAGTACTTCATCGAGAAGAAGCTCTATCCGAACATCGACTTCTATTCGGGCATCACCCTCAAGGCGATCGGTTTCCCGACTTCGATGTTCACCGTGCTGTTCGCTCTGGCCCGCACCGTCGGCTGGATCGCCCAGTGGAAGGAAATGATCGAGGATCCGCATCAGAAGATCGGCCGTCCCCGTCAGCTCTACACCGGCGCGCCGCAGCGGCCCTATGTGTCGATGGACGATCGCGCCTGAGCCGTCCGCTCGGGTCGGCCGAAGAAATCGAGGGCGCCCGCGAGGGCGCCCTTCGTCGTTTCGGAGGTCGGTCGGAGCGGCGTCGCGCGTCACGGGGCGGTCGGGACCGCCCTCCCCGGCTCTCACCCGTGGGATCGGCGAAGCGTCGCCAGAACCGCTTGGGCGGCCGCGTCGGCGGGGCTTCCCGGGACGCCCTCGCGCATGCGCCCCTCGAGCCGAGCGAGAGCTCCGAGCTGCCGGCGGCGTTCGTCGGTGTCGGCGAGCAGCGCGGCGAGTGCGGTGGCGAGCGCTTCCGGAGAGGCGTCGTCGTCGATGAACTCGGGCATCGCCATTTCGCCGACGATCAGGTTCGGCAGCAGGATCGAGGCGGCCGGCAGGATCTCGCGCAACGCGGCGGGAATGCCGATCAGCGGCTTCAGCATCCGGCCGATCCGGTCGAGCCGATAGGCCGCGACGGTCGGCACGCCGGCGAGGGCGAGTTCCAGAGTGACCGTGCCGGAGGCGGCGAGCGCCGCGTCGGCGTCGCGGAAGGCGGCGAACTTGGCGTCGCGGCCGACGAGGATCCGCGGCGCGATCGGCCAACCGGCGGTACGTCCCCGGATCTCCTCGACCAGATGATCGACCGCCGGCAGAGCGACGTCGAGCGGACCGACCTTCGCGGCGAGGCGCTCGATCGCCGCGCCGAACGGCTCGACCAGCCGGGAGATCTCGGAGCGCCGGCTGCCCGGCAGGACGAGGAGGCGGAGCGGTCGTTCGCCGGCGGCCGGCAGGAGCCGCGGTCCGGACGGTCGGACGTCGGCGACGTGGTCGAGGAAGGGATGGCCGACATAGGTGGTCGGCGGACCCCCGAGCAGCGCATGGGCCGCCGGCTCGAACGGCAGGATCGCCATCAGTCGGTCGGTGAAGCGGGCGATCTTCTTCGCCCGCCCCGGCCGCCAGGCCCAGACCGTCGGCGACACCCAGAGGACGATCTTCTGATCGGGCAGCGCGCGCTTCACCCGTGCGGCGACCCGCTGGCAGAAGTCCGGGCTGTCGATCAGCACGAGGACGTCGGGTCTCGCGGCGATCGCGGCGTCGGCGGTCTCGCGGATCCGGCGAAGGATCAGCGGCAGACGGGCCAGCACCGGGCCGATCCCCATCACCGCGATGTCGGACATGGGAAACCGCGAGGCGAGGCCGGCGGCGGCCATCGCCGGACCGCCGACCCCGTCGAACCGCACGCCATCGTCGGTGGCCCGGCGCAGCGCCGCCATCAGATGGGCACCGAGGGCATCGCCGGAGCTCTCGCCGGCGACGACGAAGACGTCGAGCGGGTGGTTCATCGTGTCTCTCCCGCGATGCCGGCGACGAAGACGCCGCGGGTGTCGGCGACTTCGACGGTCAGGCCGACGTCGGCGACGAGCGCCGACCCGGCTTCCACCGCGAGGCCGGCGAGCCCGGCCCGGGCCACGCCGAGCACCGTCGCCGGACCGATCGCCGGCAGATCGAAGCGACGGTCCTGGATCGGCTTGGCGCATTTGACGAGGACGCCGGAGGGCTCGTCGAGCAGCATTCGGGCTTCGCCGAAGCGGGCGATCATCGCATCGGTGCCGTCGGCGCCTTCGCGGGCGACCACCTCGCCGGCGACGACGATCACCGCCTGCCCGAGATCGGCGGCGCCATGGGCGCGGGCGGCGGCGAATCCGACGGCGATGTCCGCCTCGTCCCGCGGGGCGGGGACGCGGTGGCCGAGGGGACCGAGCGGGATCAGGAGGTCCGGTGCGATCTCGTCGGCACCGACGACGCGCAGGCCGCGCGCCTCGAAGATCCGCGCGAGCTTGCGCAGCAGACCGTCGTCGCCCTGAAACAGGATCCGCCGATTGCGGATCACCATCAGGATGCCGGTCAGGTCGATCTCGGAGAGCCGTGGCAGCCGACGGTCGCGGATGCCGCCGATGATGCAGAGGTCGCGGGCGCCGGCCCGGCGCATGCCGCGGAACAGCGCGCCGAACTGCCCGCGGCCGATCCAGCGGTGCGGGAAGGCTTCGATCGAACGGTCGGCTTCGCCGCGGATGGCGAAGATCGTCACCGGGCGGCCGCACCGTTCGGCCGCTTCGGCGACGAGGCGGGGAAAGCTGCCGCCTCCGGCGAGGATCGCCAGCGGGGCCGAGGCCGGGTCGATCTCGGCGCGATCGGCCCTCATCGCCTCATCCCTCGCGGCCCGAGCGGGGCATGCAGATCCGCCGGTCGCCCCCGTCGCGCAGGAAGTCGACCACCTGCATGACCAGCGGTTCGTCGGCGAACATC
>CALFRR010000087.1 GCA_937919435.1 uncultured Alphaproteobacteria bacterium
AAGGCGATCAGCCGGCGCCGGTCGAAGCCGGGCGTGGCCCGCGCCGGAGCCGGGCGGGCCGCACCGAGAGTTCCGGGAGTGGCGACGGCATCGGTCATCGAACGATCCTCCCGCGATCAGTGAGCGGCGTCGCGGGTGTCGACGTCGACGATCACCGACAGGCCCGGCCGCAGGACACCCTCGCGGGCGACCTCGGCGGGAACCGCGATGCGGACCGGCACGCGCTGAACGATCTTGGTGAAGTTGCCGGTGGCGTTCTCCGGCGGCAGCAGCGAGAACTGCGCACCCGAGGCCGGAGAGACCGACATCACCCGCCCCTCGAAGACCCGGCCGCCGAGCGCATCGACCTCGAGGTCGACCTTCTGGCCGGGCTTCAGGCGGGCGAGCTGGGTTTCCTTGAAGTTCGCCTCGACATAGGCGCGGTCGAGCGGCACCAGCGCCAGGAGCCGGGTGCCGGGCTGGACGAACTGGCCGACCTGAGCGGCGCGATTGCCGACGACGCCGTCGACCGGTGCCCGGACGCGAGTGAACTCGAGATCGCGCCGCGCCTTGGCGAGCGAGGTCTCCAGTTCGGCGCGGGTCTGGCGGGCCTCGGCCATCTGCGCCTCGAAGACGGCGAGCGAGCCCTCCGCGGCGGCGACGCCGGCCTCGGCGACGGCGACCGCGGCACGGGTGCGGTCGCGGTCGGCCTTGGCCTGATCGAGCCGTTGGTGGGTGCCGGCGTTGGCCCGCAGGAGGGCCTCGGCGCGTTCGAAGTCGGCTTCGGTGCGTGCGACGTCGGAGCGGGCGGCGGCGAGTTGGGCACGGGCCTGCTGGATCGAGGCGCGCTGCGCTCCGGCCTGGGCGTCGATCCGGGCGATGGTCGCATCCTGGGTGGCGATGCGGCCGGCCGCGGCGGCGACGGCGAGTTCGTAGTCGCCGGAGTCGATCTCGACGAGGACGTCGCCGGCGGCGACGCGGGCATTGTCCTCGACCAGGACGCGGGTGACGTGGCCGGTCGCACGGGCGGCGATCGTCGACACGTCGGCCTTCACATAGGCGTCGTCGGTGGAGACGACGAAACGGCCGACGGTCACCCAGGACCAGCCCTTCCACCCGGCGAGGCCGAGTGCGACGAGGCCGATCAGCCCGAAGACGAGGGGCTTCTTCGAGCGGCGGGGTGCCGTCGGGGCGACCGCCGGTTGGGCGGTCGCGGTCTTGTCGACGTGCGGCAGTTCGGCGACGACGCGACGCGCCTCGACGGGGGAACGGTCGGCGGGTTCGCCCCGAAGGGCGGCGGACGAGGTCTCGCCTCGGGTCATCTGTTCGGCTCCGGATGGACGGGCACGGCACAGCCCGTCGGACGGGCGGCGTCGGTGGGTTCGGAGGTCTCGACCGTCCGGTGCGGTCGCGGCAGTGGCCGGCGAGCATCGGAGGGGTCGATCGACCGAACCGTTCGGTCAATTGACGTTGACATAACCCATCCGGCGGACTAGATCAAGATCGAACCGAACGGTTCGGTCAACTTTCCGTGCAACGGCTCCGTCCCCGGTCGCGAGACGGCGGGCGCCACGCGGGGACCGAAGCCGCGCGTATCCGCGACCGACGTCGATCGTCGGGGGAGCACGGACGACGCGCCGGACGAGTTCGGCTAGACTGGACCCGCATCCTCATCCGATGCGGAACGGCGGAGAATCACAGGGCGATGTCCCAGAGCGACGCGATCGTGACGACCGAACCGGCGACCGAGCCGTTTCCCGGCCACAGCGACGAGAAGGCGCGCCAGATCCTCGACGGCGCCCGGGCGGTGTTCCTGCGCGACGGCTTCGACGGCGCCTCGATGAACGACATCGCCAAGGTCGCCGGTGTCTCCAAGGGCACGCTCTACGTCTACTTCCAGTCGAAGGAAGCGCTGTTCGAGGCGCTCGTGCGTCACGACAAGCGCCAACAGGCGGAGCAGATGTGCGTCTGGCGTTCCGAGGACGGCGATCCCAACGACGTCCCGGCGGCGCTCGGCCGCGTCGCCCGCTCGCTGCTGCGGATCATGATCCGCCCCGAGCACATCGCCCAGGTCCGCATGGTGATGGGCGTGGCGCCGAAGTTCCCGCAGATCGGACGGGCCTTCTACGAGGCCGGGCCGAACTACGGCCAGTCCCGGCTGATCGCCTATTTCGACCGCCAGGTCGCCGAGGGACGGCTGGTGATCGCCGACACCCGGCGCGCCGCCACCGACTTCATCCAACTCGCGGTCGGCGACTTCCACAAACGGCTGATGTTCGGCATCGACGAGACCATCGACCCGAACGAGATCGATGCATCCGTCGCCCATGCGGTCGACGTCTTCATGACGGTCTACGGGCCGCGCCGCTGACCGGTCGGGCGCTCCGCCCTCCCCCCTGAAACGAGAGAGCCGACCGCAGGTGGGGCGAACCCGCGGCCGGCTCGTCGTGGGATGGCCCGCGATCGGATCGCGAGCCGCCCCGTCTTTCGGGAAGGAGAACGTCAGCGGATGACGCGGGCGCCCTTGCCCTTCATGATCGCTTCGACTTCCTTGACGTTGACCATCGAGGTGTCGCCGGGGGTGGTCATGGCGAGAGCGCCGTGCGCCGCGCCGTACTCCACCGCCGCCTGCGGGCCCTTGCCTTCCATGAAGCCGTAGGCGAGACCCGAGGCGAAACCGTCGCCGCCACCGACGCGGTCGTAGATCTCGAGGTTCTCGCGCATCGGCGCTTCGTAGAAGTTGCCGCCGGCCCAGATCACCGCGCCCCAGTCGTTCACCGAGGCCGTCTTCGCGTTGCGCAGCGTGGTCGCCGCCACCTTGAAGTTCGGATAGGCCTTGACCGCGGTCTCGATCATCTTCTTGAAGTTGGCCGGATCGATCTTCGAGATGTGCTCGTCGAGACCTTCCACTTCGAAGCCGAGGCAGGCGGTGAAGTCTTCCTCGTTGCCGATCATCACGTCGACGTGCGACGCGATCGCACGGTTGATCTTCCGAGCGCCTTCCTTGCCGCCCTGGCTCTTCCAGAGCTGGCCACGGTAGTTGAGGTCGTAGGAGACGATCGTGCCGTACTTCTTGGCGACCTGAACCGCCTCGATCACCACTTCCGAGGTGTTCGGGGCGAGCGCCGCGAAGATGCCGCCGGTGTGGAACCAGCGCACGCCCTCTTCGCCGAACAGCTTCTCCCAGTCCACTTCACCGGGCTTGATCTGCGAGGCCGCGGAATAGCCGCGGTCGTTGCAGCCGAGCGCGGCGCGCGGGCCGTAGCCCTTCTCGGTGAAGTTCAGGCCGACGCGGGTGTTGCGGCCGATGCCGTCGAACTCGCGCCAGATGATGTGCGAGGTGTCGACGCCACCCTGCATGATCAGGTCTTCGGCGAGCCAACCCACGTCGTTGATCGGCAGCGCGGTGACGACCGAGGCGCGCTTGCCCCAGCACTTGCGCATGGCGCGGGCGACGTTGTACTCGCCGCCGCCTTCGGAGACGGCGAAGGTGCGGGTGGTGCGCACCCGGCCGAAGCCGGGATCGAGGCGCAGCATCACCTCACCGAGCGAGACGCAGTCCCACTTGCACTCTTCGGCCTTGCGGATGTTCAGAACGTTGTCGACCATGGTTCACTTTCCCCGGATGGAGCGGACCAGCGCGATGGTGTCGCGCACCTTCTTCTCGATGCCCGCGTAGTCCTTGGCCGCGAGCAGTTCCTTGGTGATCAGGTTGGAACCGACGCCGCAGCAGACGATGCCCGCGCCGAACCACTTCTTCAGCGATTCTTCGGTCGGCTCGACGCCGCCGGTCGGCATGATCTTGGTCCACGGGCAGGGGCCGAGCACCGACTTGACGAAGTCGGGGCCGCCGACCGAGGCGCCCGGGAACACCTTGACGATCTCGACGCCCAGCTCTTCGGCGTAGTTGATCTCGGAGACCGAGCCGCAGCCGGGGCTGTAGGGGATCTTGCGGCGGTTGCAGACCTTGGCGACTTCGGCGTTGAGCAGCGGGCCGACGACGAACTTGGCGCCGTTGGCGATGTAGATGCCGGCGGTGTAGGGATCGACGATCGAGCCGACGCCCATGATCACCGACGGATCGGCCTTCTGGAAATGACGCGCCACGTCGAGGAAGACGTGCGAGGCGAAGTCACCACGGTTGGTGAACTCGATGCACTTGGCACCACCGTTGGCGCAGGCCTGGATGACGTTCTTACAGATCTCGACGTCGGGATGATAGAAGACCGGGATGATCCCCTGATCGATCATCGCGGCGAGAACTTCCATACGATCATGCTTCATGATCTCTTCTCCGTCTTCTTGGTATCTCTCGTTTCGGGCGTCTCGTCTCACGAAGCGGCGAGGGTCGGGAACTCGGGCATGGCAGTCTTCGGAATGATCGCCCCGGGGTGACGGATCACCGCGGCGGCGAGGCGGTGGCCGTCGCGGGCGGCGGCGTCGGGCGCGCACCCGCGCAGGCGGGCGGCGAGATAGGCGGCGGCGAAGCTGTCGCCGGCGGCGGTGGTGTCGACCACGTCGTCGACCCGTTCGGCGGCGACGCGATGGGTCCCGCCCGCGGCCCAGATCCGGCAGTCGCCCTTGCCGCACTTCAGCACGACCTCGGTCTCGTCGAAATCGAGCCAATCGCGCAGCGTCGCCTCGGCGTCGGCGGTGCCGAACAGCAGGCCGAGGTCCTCGTCACCGGCCAGCACGATGTCGACGACGTCGGCGAGCTCGGAGAAGGCGGCGCGGGCGATGGTCAGATCGGGCCAGTTGCGCGGGCGGAAATTGGTGTCGAGGACGATCCGGACGCCGCTCCGCCGCGCCTGCTTCAGCGCCGCGAACAGCCGCCACAGGCCGGCCTCGCCATAGAGCGACAGGGTGATGCCGGACAGGAAGAGGACGTCGGTGTCGACCAGCCAGCGGGTGGTCTCCTCCGCGGCGGCGGGGGTAAAGACGTCACGGGCCGGGCTGTCGGTGCGCCAGTAGAGGAAGCGGCGCTCACCCGACGGCGAGGTCTCGATCACGTACATGCCGGGCAGGCGGCGCGGCATGACGCGGACCGCGTCGGTCAGAACCCCTTCCGCCTTCCAGGCGGCGATCATCCGGTCGGAGTAGCGGTCGTCGCCGAGCGCGGTCACGAAACGAGTCGGAAACCCGAGTCGTGTCAGATAGATCGCAGTGTTGAGGACGTCGCCGCCGAAGGAGAAGCGGGCGATCTCGGCATCCATGTGCCGGATCTCCACCATGCATTCGCCGAGAACGGCCACCCGCATCGTCGTTTCTCCGCAACCGGCCGTCGGCCGGCCCACCTCCCCCCTCCCGAGTCCCGGGAGGGCACTCCGGCGGCCCGGCGCCCCGAGGCATCGGGACGGGACCATCCCCGTACGGGGCGACCGGAGCGACGGGGGGACAGTGTCATGGGGCCGAATACCTGTCAACCTAACAGATAGGTTGTGAGTCACGCAGGTTCCTGCCACACTGTCGCCATGACACTGAACCTCGAGCGCATCGAACACGGGACACTGTCGCAGCGGGCAGCCGAGGCGATGCTGAACTTCATCCTGGCGAACGACCTGAGACCGGGCGCCACCCTGCCGGCGGTCGCCACTCTGGCCGAAAAGCTCGGGGTCAGCCGGCCGATCGTCCGAGAATCGCTCAATGCGCTGCGAGCGCTCGGGATCGTCGAGATCGCCAACGGCAAGAAGGCGACGATCCGCGACCTCGACAACGGGGTGTTGCGGATCTACTTCGGCCGTGCCCTGCAGATCGTCGACGACTCGATGCGCGACGTGATGGACGTGCGGGTCGGCATCGAGATCCGCTCGGCGGCGCTCGCCGCCCGCCACCGCAGTCCCGAGGACGTGGCGCGCCTGCGCGACATCATGGCTCAGATGCGGGAAGGCGCCGGCGGGGCGGCCGAGTTCTCGCTGCACGACACGGCGCTGCACCTGGCGATCTCCGAGGCGAGCGGCAACAAGCTGATCTTCCACATCGTCGAGTCGCTGCAGTCGGCGCTGCGCAACGCCTCCTACCACGGTGTCCTGTCGCTCGGTGACCGAGAGACGCTCGACGGGATCGTCGCCGAGCACGGCCGCCTGGTCGAAGCGATCGCCCGCGGCGACGAAGGCGAGGCGGCGATGCTGATGCAGACGCATCTCGCCGCGGCGATGGAGCGGATGTCGGCCCGGCTCGGCTGAACCGGGCGACGCTCCCGGGCCGGTCGACCGGCCGGCGGCGCCCGCGCGATCTCCGCCTCAGTTCCCCCGCGCGTCGAGATCTTCGGCGGCGTCGAAATCCTCCAGGAAGGCGTCGTAGCGGGCGTGCAGCGCCGCCTTGGCGTCGGCGTCGAGGAAGGTCGCGTCGATCGCGTTGCGGCTGAGCCGAATCGCCGCGTCACGGCCGAGCCCGAGAGCGGCGAAGGTCCGCGTCCAGTTCTCGCCGACGTAGCCGCCGAAATAGGCGGGATCGTCGGAGTTGACGGTCGCGGCGAGACCGGCGTCGAGCATCCGGCCGAGCGGATGATCGGCCAGCGTGTCGACCACCCGGAGTTTCAGGTTGGACAGCGGACAGACGGTGAGCGGCACCCGGTCGGCGGCGAGACGGGCGGTCAGTTCGGCGTCCTCGAGGCTGCGCACCCCGTGGTCGATGCGTTCGGCGCCGAGCCGGTCGAGAGCGGAGCGGACATAGTCCGCCGGCCCCTCCTCGCCGGCATGGGCGACGAGGCGGAGGCCGAGCTCACGCGCCCGCGAGAACAGCCGTTCGAACTTCTCCGGCGGATGGCCGAGCTCGCTCGAATCGAGACCGATGCCGATGAACCGGTCGCGGTGAGGCAGCGCCGCCTCGAGTGTGGCGAGCCCGTCGTCCTCGGGGAGATGGCGCAGGATGCAGAGGATCAGATCGGCCTCGATGCCGAAGGCCGCCTTCGCTTCGGCGATGCCGCGGCAGAGACCGTCGATCACCACGCCGATCGGCACACCGCGATGGGTGTGGGTCTGCGGATCGAAGAAGATCTCGGCGCGGATCACCCGATCGGCATGGGCGCGGGCGAGATAGGCGTAGACCATGTCGCGGAAGTCGGCCTCGGTCAGCAGCACCGAGGCGCCGGCATAGTAGACGTCGAGGAACGACTGGAGGTCGGTGAAGGCATAGGCCGCACGCAGGGCCTCGACGTCGGCCCAGGCGAGGGCGACGCGGTTGCGCTCCGCCAGCGCGAAGATCGTCTCCGGCTCGAGCGTCCCCTCGACGTGGACATGGAGTTCCACCTTCGGCATTTCGGCGAGGAAGGCGGCGAGCGACGGGGTGAGCGACGGCATGGGCGACTCCGTGGGCTGCGGTCGCCAGGAAGATAGGCCGCGGCGGGCCCGGAGGCGAGACCGCCGGCGAGCGATCACGGCGCGCGGGCCGACGGCCCCGTCGCGGACCGATCGAGATGGGCGGCGAGCCCCTCGGCGAGACCGTCGAGCACCGCCCGGATCCGCGGGACGCGGCGCAGGTTCTGGTGGGTGACCAGCCAACAGTCGAGCGTCATCGAGAAGACCTCGGGGAGGATCCGCACGAGGTCGGGCGAGCGGGCGGCGATCGCCGTCTGGCAGACGCCGATGCCGTGGCCGGCCCGAATCGCGGCGAGCTGGACGAGGTCGGAATCGCTGCGAAAGGCGCGGGGAATCTCCGCGATCTCCGGACGGCGGGCGAGCATCGCCCGGATCTCCGGGGTCTCGTGGTCCCAGCCGATCACCGTCGACCGCGCGAGATCGGCGAGGTTCGCCGGGGTACCCTCGCGCTCGAGGACGTCGCGGCGGGCGTGGAGGCCGAGAGCGATGGTGCCGAGGCGACGGGCGACCAGCCCCTCCTGGCGCGGCTCGACCATCCGGACGGCGACGTCGGCCTCGCGGCGGAGCAGATCTTCGACCCGATTGGAGGCGACGATCTCCAGGTCCAGTCCGGGGTGGCGCCGATGGATCGCGGCGAGGATCGGCGGCAACACCTCGACCGCCATCACTTCCGCCGCCGCGATCCGGACGACGCCGTCGACCGCTTCGTCCGCCGAACGGGCCGCCCGCCACAGCGCCGCCGCACCGGCGGCGAAGCCTTCCGCCTCGGTGCGCAACGCCTCGGCGGCTTCGGTCGGCATCAAGCCGTGCGGCGAGCGCAGGAAGAGGGTCCGGCCGACCTCCGCCTCGAGCGCGTCGAGATGACGCCCGACGGTCGGTTGGGCGAGGCCGAGCGACCGCGCCGCGCCGGAGAGCGAGCCCTCGCGCAGCAGCGCCAGGAAGGTCCGCCAGAGGCTCCAGTCCGGTCCGTCGCGCATCGCCCCTCCCCTCGCCGGCCGTGGCGGTCGCCGCCGGAGAGCCGATCCGCCCCTCCGCGGCGCTCGGCGCCCCCCTCGGTGGCCGAGATCGGCGGTTCGGCCATCATACATTTTCGTATGACCACTGCACACATTCATCGAATTCCGTTCATCCGCATCTTCGCCGATGGTGCCCTCCACGAAGGACGACGGAGAGCGACATGACCGACGAGAAGACCGCGCTGGTGCTCGGGGCGACCGGTGGAATCGGTGGAGAAGTGGCGCGGCGGCTTCTCGCCCGCGGCTGGCGGGTGACGGCACTGCATCGCGACCCGGCCCGCGTGGCGGGACGCGCGCCGGGATTCGACTGGGTCGCCGGCGACGCGCTCGACGGTGCCGCGGTGCGGTCCGCGGCGGCGGGTGCCCGGCTGATCGTCCATGCGGTGAATCCACCCGGCTACCGGAACTGGAAGACGCTGGTGTTGCCGATGCTCGATTCGACGATCGAGGCGGCACGGGCAGTCGGGGCGCGGATCCTGCTGCCCGGCACCGTCTACAACTACGGCCCCGACGTGTTCGACGGGCCGATCGGCGAGGACGCGCCGCAGAACCCGACGACCGTCAAGGGACGCATCCGGGTGGAGATGGAGCAGCGGCTGGAGCGGGCGGCGGCGGAGGGCACCCCGGTGACGATCGTCCGGGCCGGCGACTTCTTCGGCCCCGACGCGGCGAACAACTGGTTCTCGCAGGGGCTGGTCAAGCCGGGGCGGCCGGTGACCTCGATCCAGCGGCCGGGCGCGCGCGGCGTCGGCCATCAATGGGCCTATCTGCCCGACGTCGCCGAGACGATGATCCGGCTGATCGAGCGCGGCGCGGAGCTGCCGGCCTTCGCCCGCTTCCATCTCGGCACCCATTGGGATCCGGACGGCGAAGCGATGATCGCGGCGATCGCCCGCGCGGTCGGCGGACGGCCGAAGGTCCGGGCCTTCCCCTGGTGGCTGGTCGGCGCGGCGCGACCGGTGGTGCCGCTGTTCCGCGAGCTCCACGAGATGCGGCATCTGTGGACGACGGCGGTGCGGCTCGACGGCCGGCGGCTCGCGGCGTTCCTCGGCGAGGTCCCGGAGACGCCGCTCGACGTGGCGGTGACGGCGACCCTCGCGGGCCTCGGCAGTCTCGGCGAGGCGCGGACCTCAGAAGCCGCGTGAGGAGGGCGGCAGGTCGAGGAAGCGCACCGCCGGCCCGTCGCGGCCCCATTCGACCAGACTGACGCAGCCGGGCCGCTGAGCGATGCGGAAGATGTTCTCGAGCGGCATGCCGAGGACGTGGGCGAGGATCACCCGATTGACCCCGGCGTGGCCGGCGATGGCGACGCGGGTGTCGGCGCCGGAGACGATGGTCTGCCAGAGCGGCAGCACGCGGGCGGCGAGATCGGCGAAGCTCTCGCCGCCGGGCACCCGGTAGTTGGCGATGTCGCGGCCGCGGGCGGCGTACTCGTCGGGCCGCGAGACTTCGATCTCGCGCCGCGAATGGCCCTCCCACTCGCCCATGTCGATCTCCCGCAGACGCTGGGAGACGAAGACCGGCGAGCGGCGTCCGGTGGTCAGCAGCTCGGCGGTGCGCTTGGAGCGGGCGAGATCGGAACAGAAGATCGCGTCGAGCGGCGGATAGTCGGCCAACACCGAAGCGACCTCGCGGATCTGCGCTTCGCCGTCGGCGGTCATCGGCAGATCGGTCCGGCCGAGATACCGGCGAGCACCATCGTCGTGGACGGCGCCGTGGCGAATGAGGAGCACGGAACGAGACATCGACTTCCCCTGGAC
>CALFRR010000088.1 GCA_937919435.1 uncultured Alphaproteobacteria bacterium
ATCGGTGAATCACGCAACCTCGCCGAGCGCAACGGCCTTTTGGGTCAGGCTCTAAGCGGACCTCGTCGTCCGCTCCGTGTCCATTCGCGCAGGCCGTGAGGCGGAATCTCATTCGGCCCGTCGAGGCGACGCAATCGACGCATTTGGCCCAGCCTGCTGGCCCGCTGGGCGACAAGACCGTTTCGGAAGCTGAGATCGCTCTGGCGCTGACAAAGATTAAGTCTTGAGTGAAAGGAATTGGAAATGCCGTTTATTGGATTGAAAGCCGATGAGTATGGTCAGGAACGAGATCTGCTTCCGTATGAATACTATTTGTCGATATTGGGAGAGGAATTGTATCGAGATCCACACCCCCAAAATGAACATCGGGTTGCGGCGATATATTATGACCCGAGTGTCGTCCGCACCGATGCGGTAATGGAGCTCTTGGAAAATCATTACACAGCGATGTTTCCAGGGCGGCAGTTCCTTTTTCATGAGTTCGCACGTGAAAGCCTGAAATTTGGGAATGTGCTCCGCTATCCCGAGGCCGAAGCGCTCTTTCAAGCGCGTGGCTACGTGTCTGACATAGAAGTCATGAGCTTCGATCGCGGCGGCAGCAAGGAGCCACCGGTCACGGAATACCTCACACACAACCGAGATGCCTGCCTTGTCCACGCGAAGTCGATCGAAGCGCTGCTACGGTCAGGCGTCGTGCATCAGGTTGCGGCGGGTGACGTGAACCGGCAGATCAGCGAACTGCTGGGGCAGTTCGGTGGGGACTTCACTCCTCTGATCAATCACGAAGGAATACTTATCCCGCGGCGCGCGAATTGGAAAAAGGAGATAATTCATATCGCCTATTCCATCTCGAGTGAAGAGATGCGGGATCCTACGCGAGGAGATCCCAGCCGCTTCTATGGATATACGGGAATTGAGCGAGACGACCAGATTTGCTTTGAGGCATCGAATAGTTGCAAGATTTTCGCAGGAGCAACGCCGGAGGCTCTGACACTCTTCGAAACCCAGGTTCTTGCCGCTCTTCGGAAGACGGCTGCTGCCGTCGAATTCGAAACGGGGCGTCTCCTGAACGCTGAAGAGACTTACGTTGCGACGAAAAATATGCAAGCACTGCGTGCAATTCCGATCAGGGATGAACATGGAAGAGCTAGAAAGAAAGGGGGCCACAATGTGAATATTGAGATATTTACTCCAAATTGCGATAAAATAAAGAACAGTGTAATAAGTTCGTATATTGATTGTCTAAATGAAAAGAAGGGGAAAAAATTTAGCGGCGGCACGCTGATCGTTTCTGACGATGTAAGTAATGTCGTAACAGACGAACATATTTTGGTTGCAGCGCTAAATGGATCGACGTACTTACCCCAAATTGATCTTGAGACAGAGTTCGGTCGCGAAGATCGACTCTTATGGTTGTTTCCGGCTGCACGGTGGATCTGGACGTTGAAGAACAAGCGGCATGCGGTGCTCGAACGAACCATGGCGAAGACCCTCGTCGAGATAGCCGATGCTTCGCCGGACAGCGATATCAATAACGAGTTGTGGTGCCTCAAAAGGCTGATCGGACGCTGCCTGGCTGAGCCGGTCTGGTCCGTCCTGGAAGATGCGTGCCGTGAAATCTCGGAAGAAGAAGGATCTCGTTCGATCTCGGTTTCCTACGCGTGGACCCGAGATCTCGAGCATCCGTGGGCGGCGACGCGGACCGACGACCAGATCGTGATCCAGGGGCCGTTGCTCGATTTTCCTGTCACTGGTGCCGAAGAGTGGAACGAGAGAGCGGGGATTGTCGATGAGGCGGGAGGCTTCACGCTGCACTCTCGGTGAGGATTGCGAACAAACAACGACTATCCCGGTCTCCGAGCAGTCGGAGGCCGGGACAATCGCATACTTAGGGATTCTGCGGGATCTGGCTCAACCAACCGGCCGGAATGAATCTCGGACGTCGTTCAGCCCATGTCGTCAGCGGCCATTCGAGAACGTAGACTTGACCATAGGATTGAACGACTGCCGTGATTTTGACGATATTGTCGTTCTCATCCAGTTGCCACTTTCTCGTGAATCTCGAAGAGAACCCCAAAAATCTCAGCGTCCAGTTGTAACATCTGGCGAATGTAGCCCATTGGTTAGTGGATTTGGTGACCCCCAATTGGCTTGCCATTCGGGTGGTACTGAAGGCTGGAATGGTCTCCCTCAACTCGACCTCGCTCCGCGTGTCGTCCTTGGCGGGCGTACGGTTGGGCACCAATCGCACGATTTTACGTGTGCCGAGGAGGCTTTGAACGTGTTCGGACGATGCTCCGGGTGGCTCGACACCAAAGATCTTGATCAGGAACAGATCGTTGATCGCGGCGGCATCCTCACGACCGTATTTTTCGACGATGTGCTGGTACGTCTGACAACCCAAGACGACCACCAGCCCATTTTCTCGTCCGAGAGACATGGTGTGCGTGAATCCTTCGATTCGATTGATCTCATGGAACTCGTCGAGGATTAATGCCACCCTTCGCTTGGAATCTTTGGAAAGTTGGGGGTCGATGAGATTGCGTGAAATGGTCCTTAGCAAATAGCCGACGACGAGAGACGAAATGGCTTCATATTCCGAAGAAAATTGCACGATGACTGTCCGGGTGCCCTTGTAGCCGTCCGAGAGCCACCGCTTCACCGAGAAGCGCTGCTCGGGCGGCATGTGCCCCCACGCCCAGGCGAGAGGGCGAAGGTTGGCGTATGCGGCAGAACGCAACGTCAATAGGATGCCGGTGACGGTTTTGTCGTCGACTTCTTCGTCGGCACTTTCGAGGAGGGTCCCGACGTTGAAGCGCATGTTGGCGATCCGCCTGCGGAGTTCTGAAGAGCTTTTGGTGATGACACCGAGCAGAGTGGCTGCGGTCCATTTCCCAGGCCGGCGTTCCTGGAGATGCAGGATGATGTCGGTCAGAACAGCACGAACGCAGTCGGACCAAAAGGGCGGATCCGACTGGGGGATGATGTCGGCTGCGAACTGAGTGGCGGCGGCGCTGTTGGTGATATCGGCGGCGAGGTCGAGGGCGTGGGATCCCTCCAGGTGGGCACCGATCAGAATCGAGTCCTGGCTGTCGAATGCTGCCGTGTATTCGCCCTTCACGCACAGAATTACGGTGCGATCTCCTCGTTCGATCATCTGATCGGCGATGGCACGAATAATGTTCGATTTGCCACTGTTGGGCGAACCCAGCACCATGATGTTCTTCGTTTCCGCACTGAAGGGCATGGGCAGATGAGGACAGAGGTAGATTCCGTCTGGAACTCCCCTGCCTGCTTCGGCTATCATTCGAGACCGCAAATTGTTGCGGGCGTCATCGGTATAGTAGACATGTGGGTCTGCATCGGTCTCTTGAGTGAACGGGTCGACCAGTGGTGCGCGTGATTTCGCTGCAGTGTAGGTCGCCAGACCTCCGATACCGCCAATAAACAGAGAAAGCATCCCCCGAAAGACACCTGAATGCCCAAAATGGTAGTCGCTATAGGCAAAAATCGAGCTCGCTGTCACGTCGATTGTGACGTCGCCCAGGTCGAGCGCGGTGAGTCCCGCAAAGGAGGTGACACTGAAGACAGCCAGGGACAGGCTGGCTGTCCAGAAGGCCTTCGTCTTGCCGCGGATGGGGTTGAGGTTGGAAGTGTTGGTACTGGACATCTTGTTTCCTTTCGAGTTGGATGTCAGCCGAAGCGGCGGAATATGAATGCGACGGCGGCGCAGGAAAGCAGAGAGGCCGCACACCATAGTAAACAGCGATGGTGTAGAGGCTGAGCGTCCGCGTCCGTCGGTGATGCCAATCCTGAATATGGCGTGGTGGACGGGGCAATTGAAGGTCGCCGTCTTTGACAGTCGTCTTCGACTTGGACGTAATTGCCTTCGGTCGAGGCTTTTTCTTCGGCCTAGTCGCCGGTGGTGGAACGAGGCGTTCGGCGGCTAGGTCCGAAGTCCGTCGGATCACCTGTTGATCGAGTTGATCGAAGGCTCTGCTGTCGATCAAAGCCGGGTAATTGGAGATGCGGTCCAATACGATTTTGGCGCGCCGTTCGATTTCTTCCTTCCCCTCCAGTTCGATCTGATCGAGATGGAGGTCGACTGAAGTGTGATCTTCGTCACGATGGTTGGCGGGCATCACTTTCCTCCCTCAGGAAGAGAAATAATTCGGGATAGTTGCGCGTGCATCTCACGCCAGAACTGAGCAACGGCGCTCTTCATGATCTTGATTTCGCCGATCGAGCGGTTGAGGGCCAGGGCTCCGTCCTCGGGCTTCATCGCTAGAATCTTCAAGAAGCGGATCCCTGCTCCCTCGAACGGAGCCCAATACTCCCGCTGGATTGCCGGCATAACGATCCGATCGGCTCCTGCAGCTGTGGCAAGCAGGGTGGCGTAGTTCGCCTCCGCGATCGAACCCGGCGCGATCCGTCCGACCGATCCGCCATGTCGGTTCTCGATCAGTACCAGTCGAATATTCGGGACGGCGTCGAGAAGCCGCGTCACCGTGTAGGTGGACTGAGCTGTCGACTCTGGATCGAGAGGGAAGAAGGGCACGCAGGCGATCGTCGGCAATTGCCACTGCGCGATGTCACCCGAGTAGTCGACCATAGTCAGGAACGTGGAGACGTTCTCGACTTGGTTCGCGCCTGAATCGAGGAGCGAGATCATCTGCTGGCCGAGAGACTCACGAACGCTGTCGTAGAACGGCGTCAGAGCCCGTGTGGCGATCGTGGGATCGTCCGTCAGCAGATTGGGATCGGGCCGAAGATCGCGAACGCCCTCTCCGATCATCTGCGAGAGACGCTGTTGGTCGTCGATTTGGAAAGGCCTAGAGCGGTTTCCGACCTGAAGGAATCGCAAGGGATTCCCGAATCGGCGTTCTCCTGATTCAAGCTGCATGCTGGCGAAGGAGGCCGGCATGCATGGCCAAGGCTCTTTCTTCGGATCTTCGTTCCCGTGTGATCGCCGCGATCGACGGTGGCCTGTCCTGTCGGCAAGCAGCCCTCCGCATCGGCGTCAGCGCAGCGAGCGCGGTTCGGTGGGCGGCGTTGCGGCGACGAACGGGCGACGTGACGCCTGCTCTCCAGGGTGGGGATCGCCGTTCCCGGCACATCGAGGCTCATGCCGACCTGATCCTCGGCCTCGTCGAAGAAACGCCGGACATCACGCTGACAGAGTTGCGGGCGCGGCTCGGCGAACAAGGGGTCGGCGTCGGCCTCGCCACGCTGTGGCGGTTCTTCGATCGGCGTCGGATCACCGTCAAAAAAAGACGGCGCATGCCGCCGAGCAAGATCGACCCGACATCCTGAAGCGGCGAGAGGAGTGGTTCGACGGACAGATCGATCTCGACCCGAACCGCCTCGTCTTCATCGACGAAACCTGGGCGTCGACCAACATGGCGCGCAAATGCGGCCGCGCCCCGAAAGGGCAACGCCTCCGGGTCGGGATCCCACACGGTCACTGGAAAACGACGACCTTCGTCGCCGGTCTCCGGCTCACCGGAATGGTCGCACCGATGGTCATCGACAAGCCGATCAATCGGAGCTCGTTCCAAGCCTATGTCGACTAGGTTCTCGTTCCCTGCCTGACGCCCGGCGACATCGTCGTCATGGACAACCTCGCCAGCCACAAAGTGCCGGGCGTCCGCGAGGCGATCGAAGCGGTCGGAGCCGAGTTGCTCTACCTGCCGCCCTACAGCCCCGACTTCAACCCGATCGAGAGCGCCTTCTCCAAGCTGAAGGCGCTCCTGCGAAAGGCCGCTCGCCGCAGCATCGAGGGGCTGTGGTCGACGATCGGCGACCTACTCGATGCCTTCTCGCCGCAGGAGTGCGCCAACTTCTTCGCCAACGCCGGTTACGATGCAATCTGATCGGAAAACGCTCTAAACGGATACCGATTGACGGTGAAGACATCGGCCAGGAAAGTGGAAAGCATTGGAGTGCCTGAACTCTTCAGATTGATGCTGATGATCGCAAATGGCGGAACGATGAGATTGGGCTTCATCGGCACGTGAACCTCCGGTTCGTTCGGCTCGTTGTCGAGCTTACGTTACGGAGAGTGGAACAGATTATCGAAGAGGGATTGGCTCGACCAAAAAATCTTGATCGAATCTGGATTTCCCAGACGACTTCGGGACGCATTCCTTTCGGAATGCCCCGAGACCCTTGCCCTTGTCACCCGTCCGACAGATCGAGCCCCCGCACGCGGGGCGGCCGCCGCTCTTGCCGCTCGATCGATGATGCGGGCGACTGCCGCTGCGTTTCCTGTGTGCTCGTCACGTCCAGGGTAGTGCGTTTCACGCCGCTCCGAGACAGCCGTTCGGCGACGAATGCAGCGCGTCTCTCCGCCGCGAATTGGCGAATCCGGCCCTGGTCTGAAAGCGGCAGATCGGAGCGCATACGTGCATCGAGTGCTTTGTCGTCGACGAAAAAGGTCGTCTCCTGCCTGGCACGGCTGGCCGCGACATAGATTGCGTGTCGATTCATGTCGGGCGTCATCAGCACCAGCGCCCGATCTGCCGTGAGACCCTGTGCTCCATAGACCGTGGTGCTGTAGGCGTGGGCGATCCGTGCTCGTCCCCGCTCATCCTCGACTTCGCCCGTTGTGAACGTCAGGTGCTCGTCGCCGATGCGGGCGACGACGCGGATCTTGTTTTGGCGATCGGGGCCGACCGAAACGACAGTTGCCTCCGTACCGTTGATGACCTCGTGCCCGTCGAGCTGGGCACGGCAAAGAAATCGAATGTGGTCTCCTCGGGCCAGCGGCAGCTTCACGTCGTGGCCGGACGGAGAGGATGCGTCGATGGTCACCTCGTCCCCTCGGATCGAACCGTCACGACGCAGCCGTTGGCGGACCACCTGGGAAATGGCGCGAACGTCGGCGTTCGTTGCGGCGATCACCAAGACGTTCTCTTTCGGAGCAACCAATGCCGTCTGTTCCCACCGGTCGACCAACGCCTCGATCGTCGCCTTGCGATCGGGTCCATGTCGGACGAACCCGCGGTCGGCGAACGCCCTCAATGCCGCGCCGGCTTCGCCTCGCCCGAAATCGAGAATTGCGTCTCGGAGCCACGGCTCCTTCTGACGCTGGATCGCCTCCACTCGCTTCGCTTCGATGGCTTCGGTAACCAGGCGAAGGCCTGCACCGGCTCCGACGGCCTGCAACTGGTTCCAATCGCCCACGAGGATCAGTTTCGGCGTCGCGCCGTCACGCGCCACTTCTCGGAAGGCGGCGAGTACGGCGTGCATCTGCCGTGAGGAGAGTAGACCTGCCTCGTCGAGGACCAAGACGGTCTTCGCGTTGAGGAACGGCCTGCCGGCGGCGGCCTTCGCCAACCACGAATCCGTCGCTCGGGCTTCGATCTGCAGATCGTCCCTGAGCATGTTGGCGATCTTCCAGGCCGTTGCCGATCCGATTACTCGGTAGCCTGCGTCTTCCCAAGCCTCCTTGATCGGACGGAGTGTGGTCGTCTTGCCCGATCCTGGCGCCCCCTCGATGATGGTGATCGTGTCGCCGCGCGTTGCGGCCCGAATGGCGTCGATCTGTTCGGGACCGAGTGTCGTCGCAGCGATCAGGCGGTCGACCAGAGACGGGTCGGGTACCGAGCTCCGCAGTGCATCGAGATCACGCGCCATCTGCCCGATGCCGCGTTCGATGGCGTACATCTCTGGCGTCGTCAGAACCGGATGGCCCCAGACGTCCCGACTCAACGTGACAAGGGCTCCCGCCCCCTGTAACCGCTCGATCTCGCTCTCGACGCGCGTCATCGAATGCCCCGTGCCCACCAGAGCGGCGGAGATCGCCGCGTGGAGATGACGGCGCTCGAAAATGCTCTCGTTCTCGGTCAACGCGTTCGGGATGGCATCGATCTTCGCGCGAAGAGCGGCGTCACGCTCCTCCTCCGAAATCGACCGATCGTGGATCTGGTGAGATTGGAGGCATCCGCGAACGATCTCGCTGGGGTATCGACCGAGGTTACGGGTATGGCGGCTCCAAGACGCACGACGGTCTTCCTTGCCGAGGTCGCGTTTGGCCCTTCGGGTCACACGGGTGATCTCCGCGGCGAGCGCGGGTGCCTGGTGACTGACGAGGCCGTGCTTGTCCAGTTCGTTCTCGATGTCTCGACGCCGCGCGGAAAAGTAGTTTCGGAGTTCGGCGTCGATGCCTGCGACTTCGAATAGACCGTTGCTTCCATCTGGTTCGATCGCGAGGCCGATCTCTCCGAGCCCCTTCGCGAGTTCGGCATGATAGGCCGCGCCCGACGCCATCTTCCAGGCGAACAGAGCCTTCCCATCGAGTGCCCCGACGGAATCCCGCTTCTGCCCCAAATTGAGGGCGACCGCATGGGAGTGGAGGTTTGGATCGGAGAAGGTCTGGCCATCCTCATGCTCGGCCGGCCTCGCGTCACCGTGTTGGAAGTAGGCCACGGTCAGACGGGTGTGCTCGCGACGCGCGCCACCCTTGCCATGCCGACAGAAGGCGGCGTTCTCCTCGAGCACCTTCAGAGCGGCGGTGACCGCGCTCTCCTGCGCCCGCTCGATCTTCGCCCTCAGCTCGTCGTCGGCAAGCCCCCAGAGGATGGAGACAGATTTCGGTGCAGAGAAGGTCAGGTCGTACCCACCGACCCGTTGAGCACGGTCGGCTTGCTTCGGAAGCATCGGAAGACCGGTGAGGTCGAGGCCGGCATGAAGACGTTCGAAATCTGCGGTGTCGACCTCGAGGCCGGCGGCAATTCGGAGGTCGAGACCGACAGCCAGCCACTTGCCTCGCGGTTCGCTCACCTCGGTGTAATAGTTCGTCAAGGAAGTGTAATACTGAGCCGACGTTCCGGCAGACAGGGTTGCCACCAATGGAGCCTCCGAGATTGGAGGCGAACCCTTCGCTCGAAAAAATCATGTCGGATTGGGTCTGGTCATTATTTCTCGAAGCGAGCGTTCACATGCTGACGAATGTGGGATCCGCGCCGGATCGCTCTTCCGGGAAGCCATTCAATTGGCAGAAAGTCGGCAAGTTTCTTTGGCCCCGGCAATGCCGCATCGAAAACCTCACCGAGGATGGCGCTTCCAACCGAGGAGGCGTCGATGCCAAGGGTGACCAAACAGCTGCGAACCGACGACGATGATTTCATCGCCGTCATCGGCTTCGCCGTGGTCGCCCTCCTCGATGGAGGGCCATGACGCGCCAGCCGTCGAGCTTCAACACCCGGGGGAAAAAGCGTGGTCGACAGACGTCGGCTCCAGAAAGCGTCGTCGTCGAAACCGATCTTCCCGCCGATGTCCCCGTCGGGTTGCAGGAGATCGCAGCGATCGAACGCCTGCTCGGATCGGACCTCGACGCCCTTCTGCGTGAGATGACTTCCGAAGCGTGAACCTCGGCTCAAGCCACCGAATGACGGCTGCGTCTCGGATCGGCGGCTTGCGCTGTTCGCTTCTGGATTTAGGATGACGAGCAAATACGCGGAGTCATGGTGTCATGGCATTCAAGCGTCCCCAAGCCGCGGTCATTCCCGATGTACCCTCAGTAAAGCGGGCGGCGCTCTATCTGCGCGTGAGTACGGGACGGCAAGCGGTCAACGATGTCTCGCTCCCCTCGCAGCGGGAGACGAACACGACCTTCTGTGAACAGAAGGGTTGGCGCGTGGTCCGCGAGTTCGTCGAACCCGGGGCCAGCGCCACCGACGATCGTCGACCGATTTTCCAAGAGATGCTCGAAGCGGCTCGGTCACCGGAGAAGCTCTCCGACGTCATCGTCGTGCACTCGTTTTCCAGGTTTTTCCGCAACGGTGCCGAGATGGAGTTGACCATCCGTCGGCTGAAAAAGTTCGGTGTCGCGGTCGTTTCGGTCACCCAGCCGACCGGCGACGACCCGTCGGAAGCATTGGTTCGCCAGATTATTGGTCTATTCGACGAATACACCTCGAAGGAGAATGCCAAAAACGTCGTCCGCTCAATGCGGGAGTCGGCAAAGCAAGGCTTTTGGAACGGGGCTCGGCCGCCTCTCGGCTATCGTGTCGTCGAAGCCGAAAAGCGAGGCCAGAAGATCAAAAAGAAGCTCGAAATCGACCCGGTCGACGCCGAGACGGTCCGCTTAATTTTTCGCCTCTACACCGAAGGGTGCGAAACCTCCGGGCCGATGGGCGTCAAGGAAGTCGTGAAATACCTCAACCGCCATGGCTACCGGACACGCAAGGGTGCCACCTTCGGCGTCGGTCCTCTCCATGGGATTCTGACGAACGAGACCTACACCACGGGGCTCTGTTCATGGGGCAAGAGCCGGGCAAAGGAGACGGGCGACGCCTCCGCTATCATCCACATTCCAGTGCCGCCCATCATCGAGAGAGCCATGTTCGACCGTGCTCGAGCGAAGCTGGCAGCGCACAATCCCCGTGTGACGCCGCCGCGCGTGGTCAATGGCCCGACGCTGCTCACTGGTCTCGCCGTTTGCGAGAAGTGCGGCTCGGGTATGACGCGGACCGGCACGGCTCACGGAGGTCGCGCCTATTCGTACTATTCCTGCGCCGGCTGCCATCAGAAGGGTGAAACGGTCTGCAAGGGGCGACATATCCGGATGGAACTCCTCGACAATCTGGTCGTTGGCACCCTGAAGGATCGGCTTCTTCAGCCGGAGCGGCTCACGGCGCTCCTCACCGAGATCGTCGAGCGGCGGTCGGCCAAGGCGGCTGCGGTCAACGAGCGTCTCGTCGGCTTGCGCAAGGCAGTTGCGGATTCCGAAGAGCGACTGAAGCGGCTCTACCGTTCAATCGAGGAAGGGATCGTCGAACTCGACGACCTTCTGAAGGACCGCATCAGTGTCTTGAAGGGGGAACGCGAGAAGGCACAGGCTGCCTTTGAGCGCGCCACCTCCACTACGGGAGCCGACATGACCGTCGACGTGGAGAGGGTCGAAGCCTTTGGGCGTCTGATGCGAGAAAAGATGGATACGGGCGACGTCCAGGCTCGCAAGGACGTGATTCGATCAGTGGTGTCGGGAATCACTGTAGGTGACGAGCGCATCCGCATCATCGGCGACAAATCGGTTCTCGCCGCTGCCGTTTCGGGGCAGCGGTCCGCGAACGGATTTGTTCGTGGTTTTGTACGTGAATGGCGCGCCCTACGGGAGTCGAACCCGTCTTTGCAACGTGAAAGGCTGCCGTCCTAACCGATAGACGAAGGGCGCTCACGAGCCGGCTTCTATATGGGTTCGCCCCGATCGGCAAGCCCGATCCCTCTGCTTTTCCACGTCGCGATCGGGTAGGAGAGGGGCGCCGGCATCGACCGGTCCGAATCCCGCCGAAACCGCCCCCCGGCGATCCCGCACGGAGACCGGCCGCTTCGATCCGGAGACCGCCACGGCCCGGACCGATCCCGTCCCGATCCCACCGGTCGGGGTGGAAGAGCGGCGAAGGTGAAACCGAGGAGAAACGCGCCCCGTGCCCCATGTCGTCCCGATCGACGATCCGGAAGATCCGCGGATCGCCGACTACCGCGACGTCCGCGAAAAGGATCTCGTCGGCCGCCGCGATCTGTTCGTCGCCGAGGGCGAAGTGGTGCTGGCCCCGCTGCTCGCCTCGCCCCACCCCGTCGTCTCGCTGCTGGTCGACGAGCGACGCCTCGCCGGCCTCGCCGCGCGCCTGGCACATCTCCCCGAGGAGGTGCCGATCCTGACCGTCTCGCGCACGCTCATCGACCGGATCGTCGGCTTTCCGCTCCATCGCGGCATCCTGGCGATCGGCCGGAAAGTGCCCGCCCGCACCGCCGCCGAACTCCTCGCCGCGGCGCCCGAACGGGCGCTGGTCGCCGTCGCCCTCGGCATCGCCAACCACGACAACGTCGGCGGCCTCTTCCGCAACGCCGCCGCCTTCGGGGCCGCCGCGGTGCTGATCGACGCCGCCACCTGCGACCCCTTCTACCGCAAGGCGCTGCGCGTCTCGGTCGGCCACGTGCTGACCGTCCCCTCCGCCCGTCTCGCGCCGGACGAGGATCCGCTCGCGCTGCTCGCCGCGCACGGCTTCGAGGTGCTGGCGCTGACCCCGAACGGCGGCGAGCCGCTCGCCGCCCTTCGCCCGGCGCCGCGCACCGCGGCCCTGTTCGGCACCGAAGGGCCGGGGCTCGCCCCGGATCTCCTCGCCCGAACCCGTCGGGTGACGATCGAAATGGCGCCCGGAGTCGACAGCCTCAACGTCGCCACCTGCTCCGGCATCGTCCTCCACCGCCTCGCCACCGCGGGGTGAGCCTCGAGGAGGCCCAATCCCGGCGATGTGGGCGTCGAATCACTACGTGAAGAAGCGGATCCACGCCGTGAAGGAACGGCCGCAAGCGATTCGGACGACTCGGCGATTCCGGTCGCCGCCCGGGTGACGCCGCGAGGATCGACCGGGTCCGGCGACGCCCCGAATGCGCCTGCGGCATCGGCTTTCAGGCCGCGTCGGCCGGGGTCCGGGTCGGAGCCGGTCCAGAGGAATCGATTTCCGAGGGAACGATCCCATCCCTTTGCCAAACCTCGGAAACCGCCTTTCGGAAGAAGGCTTCCAGCGCCCGCACCGGTTCCATGTCGCCGTAGAGCCGCGGCCGGCGTTCGGCGAGCCGGCGGCGGGCCTCGGCGCGGGTCGCCGGATCGGCGAGCGCCACCGCTCTGGCGACGTAGTCGTCGCGGTCCGCGGCGATGCCCTCGTCGAGCCCCATCCGCTTCAGGATCGCGTAGGAGTGGCGGCCGCGCATTTGTCCGGTCGGCAGGGTCACCACCGGCAGCCCGGCGGCGACCGCCTCCAGCGTCGTGTTGCCGCCCGACCAGCCGATGCTGTCGAGATAGACGTCGCCGATCTCCATCAGCGAATGGAACTTCTCAAAGGGCACCGGCGGCGTGAACACCAGATGCCGGTCGGGATCGAGCCCGGCGGCGCGGAAGGCCGCCTCGAGCCGCGTCCGGAAGATCGTCGTCGGTGGCTTCCGGTCGCCGGCGATGAACAGGAAGCGGGCAGAGGGCACCCGCGCGGCGATACCGGTCAGGACGCGATCGTCCTCCGGCAGGTACTTGAACAGCGACTGACAGCATACGTAGAGCGTCGCGTCGTCGGCGACGCCGATCTCGGCCCGGGTCAGCCGGCCGCCGGCGGTGTCGAGCGGCGCATAGGCGATCGACAGATTGGGCAGCCGCACCAGCTTCTCGCGGTAGTGCGCCTCGCCGTCCGCCGGCTCCATCAGGTCGCTGGTCAGATACCAGTCGATGTCGGCGAGACCGGAGGTCACCGGGTGGCCCCAGGTCTGGCACTGCACCGGCGCCAGCCGGTGGGTGGCCAGCCGGATCGCGAAATCGCTCATCCCGAGTTCGAGATGGACGAGGACGTGCGGTGCGTCGGCCCGGATCGTCTCGATCCAGTCAGCGAGCGGCCGCGCCTCCTGGTGCCAGCGGTCGCAGGTCGCGGCGATCCGTCGCGAGGTGGCGTCGCTGCCGCCGGCGAGATTGTAGCCGTAGACCTCGAACCCCGCCCGATCCAGGTGCTCCATCCAGCCGGCGAACAGCTTGGAGACCGAATGCAGGGTGAAGTACCAGGTGACGAAACCGATTCTGAGCTTCTTCGCCGGCCCCGGCGTCGGCAGCGCCACCCGTCCGGCGGCGGCGAGCCGGCCGACGACGTCACCGTAGATCACCTGCAGATCGCGGTCGTCGCGGCCCTGATAGGAGAGGAAGAACGGCTTCGCCCCGCCGATCACGCCCGCCGCCCGCGCCCGCTCCTCCGGGCTCGCCCGCTCGACCAGCGCGGCGAGATCGGCGAGATCGTGGGTGTATGCAGCGCGCCGGGTCTCGATCTCGGCGGTGTCGGCGTGGACCACGGCGAGATTGGCCATGGTCCGGGTGAACCGCGCCTCGATGTCGTCGGGTGCCCGGGCGAGGCGCCGGTCGAGGAGACGGCGGGCCCCGTCCTGACGGCCCGCCATCCGCAGCCGGTTGGCGAGGAAGATCAGGTTCTTCGGCTCGGCCCGCGCGGCGAGGAGGGCGGCGAGCGCATCGTCGACCAGCGCCTCGGCACCGCTGTCGAGCGCCCGCTCGACGAACCGCGCCAGAACGTCCGCCGCGCCCTCGGGATCGCCCGCCTCGTCGAGCAGACGAGCGAGCGAGCGATAGGTCGAGACATAGTCCGGCCGCTCGCCGAGCAGTGCCGCCAGCCGACGGATCGCCTCGTCGCGGTCGCCCTTGCGGGCGAGGATCAGCGCCGTGTTGTGGCGCCAGCGCGGATCGTCGGAGAGCCGGGTGGTCGCCTCGAGCAGCGCCAAGCCGTCGGCCCCGTCGCCGGCCTGGTCCTTGTCGGCGAGGATCAGGCCGAGCCGATGAAGACTCTCGACCGCCTCCGGCGTCGCCGAGATCGCCCTGAGCGCGGCTTCCGCCGGTTCCAGCCGGCCGGCGTCGTGATGGGCCCGGGCGGCGTCGAGCGACGGCGCGGCGAGCGCCGTGCCTGCCGGGTTGAAGGCGCAGCCGCGGCAGATCTCGTCGTCGCGATCGAAGAAGCCGTCGAGCCAGCGCTGCACCGTGTCGCTCTTCCAGGCTTCGGCGAAACCGACCTTGCGCAGATCGACCCGGCCGAACAGGTCGGCGTCGTTGGTGGTGCAGCACGGGGTCAGGAAGCCGTCGACGGTGACGTAGGCGGCACGGAACGGCCGCCGGCAGCGGCTGCCGTTCGGCGTCAGCCCGGCCGCCGGCATCAGCACCAGATCGGGATGGGCGCGGCGCACCCGGTCGAGGACGGCGCGGGCCTCGACGAGATCGCTCGGCCGCAGGGTGAACGGGTCTGAGGCGGTGGCGTAGGAGATCAGCGGCTGGATCTCGACGAAGCGCCCGCCGAGCCGCCTGAGCCGGCCGAGCAGGCCCTCGAGTTCCGGCAGATTGCGCTGGCTGAGCACGATCGACAGGGTCATGCCGCCGAAGATCCGGGCGAGCGCCGCGATCATCGTCTCCAGCCGCTTCACGTCGGTGCCGGAGCGCAGAAGTTCCGCCGTCTCCGGCTCCAGGCTGTCGACCGAGACCGAGACGTGGCCGAGCCCGGCCGCCGCCAGGGCCAGGTAGTCGGCGACCTCACGGAACAGGGCGTTGGTGTTGAAGCTGACGATCTCGTACTTGCCGGTCGCGCGGGCGGCGCGGATCAGCCGTTCGAGGTCGGGATGCAGGGTCGGTTCGCCGATCCCCTGGAGGATCAGCACGCGGGCGGGCGGCGCATGGGCGAGGATCTCCTCGAATACCGCCGGTTTCATCGTCCGGTTGACCCACCGGCCTTCGGCGAGCCCGATCGTGCGCTGGCAGCCGGCACAGGCGAGATTGCAGCCGGTGGTGGTCTCGATCTGCAGTCGCTCGACCCGTTCGGGCGTGGCGAAGACGGAAGTGGCCAAGACCTGTCTCCTCGGCGAACGAATCGCCCGCTCGCCAGTATGCCGAAATCCGCCGGATGCGGCGCCGTCGGGCGACGGCTCGTGCTCGCCGCCGTCGTCGAGTCGATCCGCGACGGCCGTGCCCGCGACACCACGACGGTCTCCGCGTCGTCCGTGGCGAAGCTCGCCGGCAACCCGATGATCGACCCGTGAGAGCGGACCGAAGACACCGGAGGCCGCCGGCGGAGCATCGCGGGCGCCGGCCTCGACCATCGGCGGCGTGCGTTTTTTCCGAATGCCTGTCATGCTGTGAGCGGTTGCGGATCGACCGGGGAGGCAGCGATGACGCGCGACATCGGGTCCGAATACCGGATTTCCCTGGGTGGACCGCTTTCGCTCGAACTGGAGATCGCCTCCGAGAAGGCGGCGGCGCTCGGTCGGGCCGGGGAAGCGGTGGAAGCGACGTTGGCCGCGCTCGCCGCCTTCGACGTGGGCGGGACGGGGCGGCCGGCGGCTTCGGCGAAGCCGGCGCCGGGCGAACGCGATCGGCTGCTCGCGGCGGCGGCCGAAGCGGTCTGGAACTACTTCGTCCAGCGCGAGGCGATGGGTTTCCTCGGCCACGAGGACGCGATCGCCACCTATGGGATCCCGCCGGAGGTCCTCGCCCGGGTCGGCGCCGAGTGATCGGCGGACGGCGCGGACCGACCCGTCGCGGGCGACCGACGGCGCCGGACGGAGGCGGGCCGTCGATCGGTGCGATGCGGCGCCGAATCGTCGTGCGCGCCGAGGCACGTGTCCGCGCTCGTTCGAGCGGGTGCGGGTCTCCGGGCCGAGACGGAGGTTCGGAGCTGCGCCGGGGCGTTCGAGGGTAAGTGAGCGGCGGCGATGTGGAGGAGGTACGGAGAGAGAGGGGATCGGCCTCGGCGTGTCTTGAAATACGCCCGCGCCTCGGGCATAGAGGGCGCGCCGGAGACGTGGCCGAGAGGCTGAAGGCACTCGTTTGCTAAATGAGCGTACCCCCAAAAGGGTACCGAGGGTTCGAATCCCTCCGTCTCCGCCACTTCCACTCATTAAGGTGCTGTTTTTGTTGGGGTGTGCGACCCGGCCCTTAGTCGGGTCCCTATTCCGGTCCCTAGATCGATCTCCGCCTCATAGCCGAAGAGCAGCTAGGGCGCCTCGACGGCGCCCTTCTTCGTTTCGTCAGGCGGGCATTTGTAACCCGCAAGAACGGATGGCATAAGGCCGAACTTGGCGGAACTTCGCCGAACAAGGCCAAACCGCGGCGGAAAACAGCCGTGAAATGCGCGCGCCGGCCCTTCGAACGGAAGAACCGGCGCGCAAGAACGGATGGCATGAAGGCACTTCAGGGAACGCACGCCTCAAGGCTCGGACGAACCTGGTCGGCATAGAAATTGGGTCCCCAAACGGCGCGGTACGACCTGAAAACGACGCTAGAGGTGCCGTCTCCGACGTCACGGATCTCCATTGTCCACCGAATCCCCCGATACTCGCCTTCGGACAACTGAACCGCCTTCTGGCTGGATAGGTGAGCCAGCGACACTTGACCAAGTTCGCGCTGAAGACGAGCAAACGTACAATCGCCGATCGATGCATAATTGCCCTTATACGTCGCTGTAAACACCGGAGCATCATCAGGAACAGCGACCATGGTGCATGAGGAAACAAAAATCGACATAACAAAAATAAATAACATATTGCGCATGACTAAATCGACCTCCCAAACCACATGACGCGCCCGGCGACACGAAATACCGAAGCTTCTATAGCCGGAACATCCTCGGGCGGATAAGTCGCATTATCGCTGATCAGCATCAGAGATCCATCGAGCCGGGGGTGTACTCGTTTAACGAGGACGTATCCGCCGGAAACAACGACATAGATGCCGTTGTCCTCGATCCTATCCTTCGAGGTGTCCACGAGCAGGATATCGCCGGACCGAATCGTCGGCTCCATCGAGTCACCACGCACCGTTAGGGCGCGCGCGGCCCCCGGATTGATGCCGCGCTTCCGCAACCAAGTCGCCTGAAACGCGATCATCTCGATCGCATCCTCGTGATCGACGAGGGCGCCAGGGCCGGCAGATGCCTCCACAGTGAGGCGTGGAACCAGAGAAAAATCATCCGCAAATTTGCTGCCTTGCAGCTTTGTCCTAACAATTTCCTCGCGGAATATATTTCTGATGTTGTTTTCCGTTTCGTGTAGGAATTTTGGTTCCGCTCCACTCGCAAGCCAAGTGATATTTACTTTAGCCTCGTAGCAAAGCGCGACAATACCAAAAAACGAAGGACGACTTACTCCGTCCCGCCATCTCGCCAGTTGATCAACGGAAATTCCAGCGCAGGCAGCCGCGCGTTTTGCGGATCCGATGATTTTGATTACCTCGCTAAGGCGCTCTCCAGCCTCCGGAGTGAACCCGATTTCGGAACTCCGAACTGGCTTCGGACTTCTTTCGGAAGCCATATCATCACCTAACAAGTTGTTTTTGCATGATTTTCTGGACTAGTCCGTACGCTGCATAAACGCGGAAGTCCGAACCGCGTTTTTGCTTGTCATGCCGCAATTTTGCAGGCACATTCGTAGCACCAAACGTTGCACAACACCCCAGCGAGGAGCGGTCTGCCAGGACCCCCTCGGAAGGAACGAAGACGATGGCGCAGAAGTGGGATCGCCACTCGATCCGAGCGGAGCTGGCCCGACGAGGGTTGACCCTCACCGGTCTGGCTCTCGACCATGGTCTCTACGAGAGCGCCTGCAGGCAGGCCCTTGATGGGCGAAGCCTCGCCGGCGCCCTGGTCATTTCCCAGGCGCTCGGTGTCTCGGTGCAGGAACTGTGGCCCGACCGCTACATCCGTCGTCGTGCGCACCCTGCCACGACCGCCACCACCGCCGCGAGTCCGAAATGCTCCGACGCCGCCGACACGGGAGTGGCCGCATGAGCGCTCCCGTGTCCGCGATCACCCGTCGGCTCGACATCCAATCCGCGCCGCATCCCCTCAACGGGGGCGAACCGCCCCGAGCGGCGCGCACTGCGGGGGAGGCGGTCCGCCCCGTCTCCCCCGCCCTCACCATCGTCGCCGACGTCACGCGTGCCGCCCTGGAGGCGGTCGCGCTCGTCTCGTTCGTCGCCTCGGTCCTGATCTGGGCCGAGGTGCTTCTCAGGAGGGTGTGATGCACATCAAGTTCCATACCAAGCTGATCGACAATCTCTCTTCGTCACCTACGAGCGAAATTCTCCGCGCCGCGGCTCTGATCGGAAACTTCGCCTACAGCGGCATCGATCGCGTCACCCGCATCGACGACATGATTAGCGAGGCGGTCGACTGTGGCCTCGATGTCTTGAGCCAAGGCGAGGCTTCGACCATCGAGGTTCGGCGCGGGCATGCTGCCGCTCGACTCCTCCATGTCGACCTCTCTCAGGCAGACGACATCGTCGCCGCCGCGTTCTATCGCGCCGCGACTATCCATCTGATGCCCGAGCTCTGCATCGCTCTGCTCAGCGCCGAGTTACCCGCGGCGGCGGTTGAAGTGCCTTGACCGCCTTGCCGGAGGCCTTCCGAAGGGAAGCGACCTCGCTGGCCAGTCCGGAGATCCGCTTTTCGAGATCTCCGACCCGCTTCTCCAGCGCCTCGATCTTCTCGCGCTCATCCATACCCATTCCTCCGACTCGTTTGGTTGCACAGCAAGTCTGAGGACACGCGCCACCTGCGGCAAGTGGTGGGGTGGGAGCCTCCCGTTTCCTCCCAGACTTCCCCGGGCGGGCGACCGCCCGGGGCCTCTTCGAAGCCCATTCGAAAGAGCCTCACATGAACTTCCAATCCCTCGAAATCTCGTCGATCGACGCTTCCGGACGGCTCCGGCCGATCAATCCGGTGTGGGTCTCGACCTTCGCCGAAGCCCTCGCCGAGGGCGACGATCTGCCACCGATCGAGGTCGTCGAGCGCGGTTCCGGATACCGTCTGGTGAACGGCGCGCACCGCCTCGCGGCCCATGTTGAAGTCGGCCTGAGCACCATCGACGCCCGGGTGTTCGCAGCCGCCGAGTACGCGGACGAGGCGGCGATCCGCCTGCGCGAGATCCGGGCGAACATGGCGACGATCGAGCTGACGGTGCTCGACAGGGCGGTGCACATCGCTGCCTGGAAGGAGATCTACGAGACCGTCAACACCGTCGATCGCCGCGGCGGTAAACGGCGCGGGATCGAACCCGCGACCAATCGGCAGGATTTTGCCATTAGGTTTTCGGCGGCCGCCGCCGAGGCGCTGGACATCTCCGAGCGGTCGGTGCGCATCGCCGTTCAGATCGCTTCGGGCATCGTCCCGATGGTGCGGAATCGGATCGCGCTCGCCCCCATCGCGAAGAACGCCTCCGAGCTGCTGCAGCTCTCTCATCAGGACGGCGCGCGACAGGCGGCGATCGTCGATCTCCTGCTCTCCGAGCCTCCCCAGGCGGGCAGCGTCGCCGATGCGATCGCGGTGATCGACCGGATCCCGGCGCCGACGAAGTTCACCGGCTGGGAGCGGGTCTCCGATCGGTTCTCGCGCCTGTCCCCGGCCGACCAGGGCCGGTTCTTCGCCGCCCATGCCGATGCGATCGACGTCTGGATGGCGACCCGCCGCACGATCGCCCCGCGGCGTAGGAGCGCGTGACACCCATGCGCCGGGCCCCTCGCGACACCGACACCTTCGACCTCTTCCGCGACGTGGCGCCGACACCGGTCGTGCCTCGGTTCGGCGCCGACGAAGTGCGCGCGTGGACTCCGGCCCGGCGCATGTCGCGCGCGATCGCACGGACGCTCGAGGACGATGGACGGAGCCGCGACGAGATCGCCGCGGCGCTGTCCGAGGTCGTCGGCGAGCGCGTCACCCGAGTGATGCTCGACGCGCTCGCCAGCCAGGAGAAGCCGCACGCGATCTCCGCGCTGCGCCTCGCCGGCCTCGTGATGGTGACCGGCGACGCGAGGGCGCTCAACGCCCTGTTGTCGGAGGCCGGTCTGATCGTGGTCGAGGCCAAGTACGAGGCGCTCCTGAAGCGGGAGCGTGCACGCGAACTCCGGGAACGCGCCGAACGGGCAGAACAGGCGGCGGATGCAGAGTGGAGGGCGCGGCGATGAAAGAGTGGCTGACCGCCGCCGAGATCTCCGCCGAAGCTCTCCCGGACCTGCCGGGAACCGAGCGCGGCGTGCAGGCCTATGCGCTCCGCGAGGGCTGGAACGGCTGTCTCCCGTGGTGCCGGCCGAGGGCCGGCCGCGGCGGCGGTTTCGAGTACCACGTCAATCTCCTGCCGACTCCCGCGCGGCTCGCCTACGAGCAGCGCCACCGGAAGATCGAGGCGGCGCCGGCGTCGGCGACGCCCGATCTCCAGCTCGGCGAAGGCCTGACCGATCGAGCTGCCCGCGAACGCGACGCGCGGCTGGCGATCCTCGCGTCCTTCGAAGCGTTTTCGAAGGGGCAACGTCTCGGCGAGGCGAGCCGGATGCAGATCTTCGTCGACCGCTACAACATGCGTTCGGTGCAGATCGAACCCTGGATCACCGACGTCGTCGAGCGCCTGTCGAAGCGCACGCTCGCCCGCTGGCGGTCGGCGAAATTCCTCGGCCGCGCCGACCGGCTCGCCCATGACCCGGCCCTGTCGCGCCAGGGGAAGGGCCTGCTCGAGACGGCGAACGGCGGGGCGGTGGAGACCTTCATCCTCGGCTGGCTGGGGGCGAGTTCACAGCTCAGTGCGCGTGAGATCCGAGGCTATGTCGAGGAGAAGTTCGGCGCCGAACTGATCGACGCGAGCGGCGAGCTGAAACCACTGCCGTCGCCACGGACTTTTCAGCAGGTGATCGCCAAGTTGCGCGAGACCAAGATGATCGCGCTGACCAAGGCCACCAACCCCGACAAGTACCGCTCGAACTACAAACTCAGAGGCACCAACGCCTATTCCTGGATCAAGGAGCCCAACCAGCTCTGGATGATCGACGCGTCGCCGGTCGACGCGCTCTGCACGGACGGCCGCTGGTCGCTCTATGCGGCGATCGACGTCGCGCCGCGCAGGCTGAAGATCACGCTTTCCAGGACGCCCCGCGCTTCGGCCGTCTGCCTGATGCTGCGGACGGCGATCATGGCCTGGGGCGTGCCGAAGCGGCTCAAGACGGACAACGGCAGCGACTTCAAGGCCGAAGAGACGCAGCGGTTCCTGCAGGCGCTCGGCATCGACGCCGATCCGGCCGACGCTTATTGCCCCGATCAGAAGCCGTTCGTCGAGCGCGTCATCGGCACCTTCCAACACGAGGTCGGGCCGCAGCTCGAGGGCTTCATCGGGCACAACGTCATCGACCGGAAGGCGATCGAGGAGCGCAAGAGCTTCGCCGACCGCCTCGGGGAGGACGATGCGAAGACCTTCGCTGTTTCGCTGACCGGCGCCGAACTCCAGCAGAAGATCGATGACTGGGTGGAGTACGTCTACAATCGAAGGACCCACGGAACGACGGGCGTTTCGCCCTACGAGGCCGCCGCTGCCTCGACGACACCGGTTGCCCGCGTCGACGAGCGCGCTCTGGACGTCCTCCTCATGCCGGCACCCGACAAGAATGGCCGGCGGAAGATGGGGCCGCACGGGATCAAGGTCGGCAAACAGAAGTACCTCTCTCATTCGATCCTGGTCGGCACCGACGTCTTCGTCCGCCTCGATCCGCGCGACATGGGCAGGATCTACGTCTTCGATGCGGAAGACGGCCGGTTCCTCGACGTCGCGGAATGCGCCGCGTTGCTCGACGTCGATCGCCCCGCCTTCGTGAAGGCGAAGAAGGCGCTCTACGAGGCGATGGTCAACGAGGACGTCAAGCGGATCCGCAAGGAAACCCGCCGTCTCGTCGACGGCCCCAGCGGCATCGACCGCACCATCGCGCTGGCGAAGCGCAAGGCCGCCGAGGCCGATGCCGCCAGCAACGTCCTGCCGCTGCCGAAGCGCGAAATCAGCCACGAGACACCGGCGATCCGCGAGGCGCTGAAGGTCGGCCGCGAACCCGAAAACGTCCCGCTGGCGCCGCGCGCCGCGGAGATCCTCGCCGCCGCCGCGACCGATGTCCCCGTCGAGATCTCCAACACCCGGTCGAACGTCCATCCACTGCGCCTTCAGGAGACCCGCCAGCAGCGGTTCCGGCGAGCGCTCGATCTCGAGCTGCGTCGCGCGGCCGGCGAGGAACTGCCCTCCGACGATGCCTTCTGGCTCGGATCCTATTCCGCCGGCTCCGAGTACCGCGTGATGCGCGGCCTCTACGAAGAGGGCGGAGACCAAGTGCTGCGTTGAGTTGCGTCGATCTGAAAAGAAACGCCCCGGCGAACCGGGGCGTGAGTCAAAGCGAATGAGGTCACGATGAACGCCAACATTCCGGCCGTCAAGGGTACGGTCGCCTTGCTCAAGAACGTCGCCGCCTGCATGGCGACGATGGAACGTCTACGCGATCGCGGCCCCGGCAGGCCGGGCCTCGGTGTCTTCTACGGCCACAGCGGCTTCGGGAAGACCTATTCGGCGATCTACACTCAGAACAAGACGAAGGCCGCTCGGGTCGAGGTCGGCGACAGCTGGTCGCGCAAGGTACTGCTCGAGAAGATCTGCTCCGAACTCAACGTCGAGACGAAGGGCACGATCGCCCAGCTCGTCGACCGCGTCGTCGAGACGCTGGTCGATGACGACCGGCCGCTGATCATCGACGAGGCGGACAAGCTCTGCGACAAGCACATGATCGAGATGGTGCGCCAGATCCAGGAGGAGAGCGGCGCGCCCATCCTGTTGCTCGGCGAAGAGAAGCTGCCGGCGAAGCTCGCCGAGGTAGAGCGCGTCCACAACCGCGTGCTGGTCTGGGAACCGGCGCAGCCCTGCGACCTCGAAGACACGCGGGCGCTCGCCTCGCTCCTCTCGCCGATCGAGATCGGCGACGATCTCCTGGAGCGGATCCGCCGCGAGAGCCAGGGCCGAGCCCGCCGCATCGTGGTGAACCTCGATCTGGTGACCGAGGCGGCGCGCAATCTCGGCGCCAAGATCATGACGGCGGGGGACTTCACCGGCTCCTTCTACACGGGCGCCGCCCCGCGGCCGAGGGGGGCGTGATGTCGATCATCCTCGCTCTCCGGGTCGATCCCGGCACGCCGATCCGACGGGGCCGCGACCATTACTGGACGCTCATCCGCAATCTGACCGCGTTCGATCGGGATGCACTGTTCGACGCCACCTTCATCCTCGAACGGTCGCAGGACGTCGATCTCTCGTCGATCCGCCGCGATCTGACGACGCTCGAACGAGCCGGGTTCCTGGCGCGCGTCCAGGCCGGCGGCGTCACGATGTGGCGTGTCGTCCAGCGCCCGACCCGGCTGCCCTCGCTCTCCGCCGACGGACGGGTCGTCGAGACCGGCCAGGGCGCGATGTGGAACGCCATCCGGGCTCTGGGATCGTTCACCCATGCCGAGGTGGCGCTCGCCGCGTCGACCGAGGAACTGCCGATCTCGCCGATCGCCGCGAAGTCCTACGTCCTCCGGCTCGCCGGCGTCGGCTATCTGAAGGTCGAGCGCACCGCGACGTCGAAGCGACAGGCGCGCTGGCGGCTCCGGCCGAGCATGAACACCGGTCCGCTGCCTCCGCGGATCCTGCGCACGAAGCTGGTGTTCGATCCCAATCGGAACGAGGTCGTCGGCCTCTCGGACGCCGAGGAGGTGAGCCCATGAACCGTGGACCTCGCCCCGGCACCACTTCCCGGGATCATGTGGCGACCGCCCGCACCGCCTGGGCGCCGGACGCGCCCGAATGGGTGATCGCACTCGCGGTATCCGCCCAGGAGATCGGCCAGAAGGCCGCCGGAGACCTCATCGGATACTCCGGCTCGACCGTCTCCGAGATCATTTCGAACCGGTATCGAGGCGACCTCGGCCGGGCCGAGCAGATGGTCCGCGGCGCCCTGATGGGCGCGACGGTCATGTGCCCGGTGCTCGACGAGATCGGCCGCGACCAGTGCCGACGCGAGCAGTCGGCGCCCTTCCGAGCGACCAATTCCACCCGGGCGCGCCTGCGTCGCGCCTGCCGCACCTGCCCCAACCGCGAGGTGAAATCATGATGGTCTCGCAGCCTCCGTCGGCGACGATCGCCGCGCTCACCGAACATCTCGTCGAAGAGCTGGCGTCGCG
>CALFRR010000089.1 GCA_937919435.1 uncultured Alphaproteobacteria bacterium
TGCCGAGCGCCTACGCCGCCGCGGCGCGGCCGAAGACCCGCATCGTCGAGCGCTTCGTCGAGTTCGACGAGGTCAGGAAGATCTATCCGACCCCGAAGGGCCCGTTGACCGTCGTCGACGGCTTCGACCTCAACATGCGCCGCGGTGAATTCGTCTCGCTGATCGGCCATTCCGGATGCGGCAAGTCGACGGTGCTGACCATGGTCGCCGGCCTCACCGACGTGTCGACCGGCGGCATCGTGCTCGACGGCCGCGAGGTCGATCGCGCCGGCCCCGATCGCGCCGTGGTGTTCCAGGCGCCGAGCCTGTTCCCCTGGCTGACCGCCCGCGACAACGTCCTGATCGGCTGCGACGAGGTCTATCCGACCGCGTCGCGCGCCGAGAAGATCGACGTCGCCGAATACTACCTGGCGCGGGTCGGGCTCGCCGACGCCATGGACAAGCCGGCCTCCGAGATGTCGAACGGCATGCGCCAGCGGGTCGGCATCGCCCGGGCCTTCGCCCTGTCGCCGAAGCTGCTGCTGCTCGACGAACCCTTCGGCATGCTCGACAGCCTGACCCGTTGGCAGCTCCAGGAAGTGCTGATGGAGGTGTGGAGCCGCACCCGCGTCACCGCGATCTGCGTCACCCACGACGTCGACGAGGCGATCCTGCTCGCCGACCGGGTGGTGATGATGACCAACGGTCCGAACGCCCGGATCGGCAAGATCGTCGACGTCGACATGCCCCGTCCGCGCAGCCGCCGGGCCCTGCTCGAGCACCCTCGCTACTGGGAGAACCGCGAGGAGGTGCTGTCCTTCCTCGAAGAGTTCGAGCACGGCGCGCCCGGCGGGTCCGCCGCGCCGAACGCCCCCGTCACCCCCGCCCGGGCCGTCGCGCAGAAGCACGCCTGAAGGTTCCGATCCCCGACGGATCTCCCGAGGAGGACCCCGACATGAACATCGTCCCCACTCCGAAGAAGCTGGTCGTGATCGGCAACGGCATGGCCGCCGGCCGCACCCTCGACGAACTCTTCGCCCGAGCCCCCGGCGCCTACCGGGTCACCGTCTTCGGCGCCGAGCCGCGGGTGAACTACGACCGCATCATGCTGTCGCCGGTGCTCGCCGGCGACAAGACCTTCGCCGACATCGTCATCCACGACGAGGCCTGGTACGCGGCGAACGGCGTCACCCTGGAGCGCGGCGACACCGTCGTGGCGATCGACCGGGCGGCGAAGACGGTGACCTCGGCCTCCGGCAAGACGGTCGGCTACGACGAGTTGATCGTCGCCACCGGCTCCGAGCCGTTCGTCATCCCGGTTCCCGGCAAGGATCTGCCGGGAGTCGTCACCTTCCGCGACCTCGACGACGTCGAGCGGATGCTCGCCGCCGCCGCCTGTGGCGGACGCGCCGTGGTGATCGGTGGCGGCCTGCTCGGGCTCGAGGCGGCCGCCGGGCTGAAGGCCAAGGGCATGGAGGTCTCGGTCGTCCACTTGATGCCGACCCTGATGGAGCGCCAGCTCGACACCTCCGCCGGCTTCCTGCTCGAGAAGGCGATCGCGGCGCGCGGCATCGAGGTCGTGACCCGGGCGAACACCAGGGCGATCCTCGGCGAGACGGCCGTCACCGGGGTGGAACTCGCCGACGGGCGGGTGATCCCCGCCGATCTGGTGGTGATGGCGGTCGGTATCCGCCCCAACGCCCGTCTGGCGCGCGACAGCGGGCTCGAGGTCGGCCGCGGCGTGGTGGTCGACGACCGGCTGCGCACCTCCGATCCGTCGATCTTCGCGGTCGGCGAATGCGTCGAACACCGCGGCCAGTGTTACGGACTGGTGGCCCCGCTCTACGAGATGGGCCGGGTGCTCGCCGCGACGCTGGCCGGCGAGGCCGCCGCCTACGAGGGTTCGGTCACCTCGACCAAGCTCAAGGTCACCGGCATCGACCTGTTCTCGGCCGGCGACTTCGCCGAACGCGACGACCGCGACGAGATCGTGCTGCGCGATCCCGCCCGCGGCATCTACAAGCGGCTGGTGATCGAGGACGGCCGCCTCGCCGGTGCGGTGCTCTACGGCGAGACCGGCGACGGCGCCTGGTACTTCGACCTCCTGAAGAAGCGGACCGACGTCTCGTCGATGCGCGACACCCTGATCTTCGGCCAGGCCCACCAGGGGGGCGCCCCCCTGGACCCTACGGCGGCCGTTGCAGCCTTGCCGGATGACGCTGAGATCTGCGGCTGCAACGGCGTCTGCAAGGGCACCATCGTCGGGGCGATCCGGGCGAAGGGTCTGACCACTCTCGACGAAGTCCGGACGGTCACCAAGGCCTCCGGCTCCTGCGGTCAGTGCGCTCCGAAGGTCGAGGGCCTGCTCGCCGCCACCCTCGGCGCCGCTTTCGCCGGTTCGGCCCGCAAGTCGCTGTGCAAATGCACCGATCTCGGCCACGCCGAGGTCAGGGAAGCCATTCGCACCAATCGGTTGAAGTCGATTCCGGAAGTGATGCAGGAACTCGGCTGGAAGACCTCCGGCGGCTGTTCCTCGTGCCGGCCGGCGCTCAACTACTACCTCGTCTGCGAATGGCCGGGCGAGGACGTCGACGACAACCGCTCGCGTTTCGTCAACGAGCGCCTGCACGCCAACATCCAGAAGGACGGCACCTTCTCGGTGGTGCCGCGGATGTGGGGCGGACTGACCACGGCGGCCGAACTCCGGGCGATCGCCGACATCGCCGACAAGTGGAAGGTGCCGACGGTGAAGATGACCGGCGGCCAGCGCGTCGACCTGCTCGGCGTGCGGAAGGAGGACCTGCCGGGCATCTGGAAGGACCTCAACGACGCCGGGATGATCTCCGGCGCCGCCTACGCCAAGGGCCTCCGGACGGTGAAGACCTGCGTCGGTAGCGAATGGTGCCGCTTCGGCACCCAGGATTCGACGGGCCTCGGGGTGAAGCTCGAGAAGCTGATGTGGGGCTCGTGGACCCCGGCCAAGGTCAAGCTCGGCGTCTCCGGTTGCCCGCGCAACTGCGCCGAGGCGACGATCAAGGACATCGGCATCGTCTGCGTCGACTCCGGCTACGACATCCACGTCGCCGGCGCCGCCGGTCTGCACGTCCGTGCCACCGATCTGCTCGGCCACGTCGCCACCGAGGACGAGGCGATCGTCGCCACCGCGGCGCTGCTCCAGCTCTACCGCGAGGGCGGCCACTACCTCGAGCGGATCTACAAATGGGTCGATCGGGTCGGCCTGGAGACGATCCGGCGGACGATCCTCGAGGACGCCGCGGCCCGCACCGCCCTCTGGGAACGGTTCCTCCTCTCGCAGAAGCACGCGCAGGTCGACCCCTGGGCGGAGCGCGTCGCCGGGCTCGAAGCGCACGAGTTCGCCCCCCTCGCCGTGGTTCCGCCACTCGCCGCCGAATGACCCGGAGGAGACCCGTGATGACCGACATCCGATGGATCGACATCGGCACCTTCGCCGACCTGCCGCGGCTCTCGGCGCGCACCGTGCGCTGGGCCGGTCACGAGATCGCCGTCTTCCGGACCGCCGACGACGACGTGTTCGCGCTCGAGAACCGCTGTCCACACCGCGGCGGACCGCTCGCCGACGGCATCGTCCATGGCCGCAAGGTGGCCTGCCCGCTGCACAACTGGGTGATCGACCTGGCGAGCGGCGCCGCCACCGGAGCGGACGAGGGCTGTGCCGAGAGCTTTCCCGTCGTGATCGGCTCCGACGGGCGCCTGCGCCTCGGCCTGCCGAACCTCACCGACGCCTGAGAGGAGCGCACCATGACCGAGACGACGACCGACGTTTCCGCTCCGCCGCCCGGCCTCGGCGACCGCCGCGCCCACGCCGCCCTCGAAGTGCCCGAAGCGCGAATCCTCGCCGAGGTCGCGGCACCCGTCGGATCTCCGTCGCGCGGGTCGGTGACCCTGGTCGGGGCCGGGCCCGGCGATCCCGAGCACCTCACCCTCAAGGCGGTGCGGGCCCTCGCCGCCGCCGACGTGATCCTGTTCGACGACCTCGTCTCGCCCGCGGTGCTCGAGTTCGCCCGCCGCGAGGCGAAGCGGACGCTGGTCGGCAAACGGGGTGGACGGACCAGTTGTCGCCAGGAGGACATCAATCGGACGATGTTGGCGCTGGCCCGTGCCGGCAAGAAGGTGGTTCGGCTGAAGGCCGGCGACCCTTCCGTCTTCGGCCGTTCCGGCGAGGAGATCGACTTCCTCGAACGGGCGGGAATCGCGGTCACGGTGGTTCCCGGGATCACCGCGGCGAGCGCCCTGGCGGCCGGCGGCAACACCGCGCTGACCCATCGGGATCACGCCCAGTCGGTGCGTTACGTCACCGGACACGCCCGGACCGGCGAACTTCCGGCGACGCTCGACTGGCGGGCGTTGGCCGATCCATCGACGACGACGGTCTTCTACATGGCCGGCCGCACCGCGCCCGAGGTGGCGGCCCGGCTCATGGCGGAGGGGAGGGACGCGGCGACGGCGGTCGTCGTCGCCGCGAACGTCTCGCGCACCGACGAACGTCGTTGGCACGGCCCGCTGGAGCGGCTGGCGGAGGGCATGGCGACGATCGGCTTCGACGATCCGGTGGTGATCGGCATCGGCGGCGTCTTCGCCCCGCGGAGCCTCGTCGGCGCGTCGGCACCCGAGCTGCGCCGGACCGCCTGACGGCCGGCACCGGTCTCCGTCCTTTCGATCCAGGCCCGAGGCACCGGCGAAGCGGTTCGTCGGCACGAGGAACCCGTCCCATGTCCGAGACCGTCGCGACCACTCTCACCACCTGTCCCTATTGCGGCACCGGCTGCGGCGTGAAGATCGAGACCCGCGCCGACGGCGCCGTCACGGTCTCCGGCGATCCCGATCACCCCGCCAACTTCGGCCGGCTCTGCGTGAAGGGCTCGGCGCTCGGCGAGACGCTGACCGCGGCCGGGCGTCTCGCCCACCCCGAGATCGGCGGTCGCCCCGTCTCCTGGGAGACCGCGCTCGACACGGTCGCCGACCGCTTCTGCGAGACGATCCGCGACCACGGACCGGATGCGGTGGCGCTCTACGTCTCCGGCCAGCTCCTCACCGAGGACTATTACGTCGCCAACAAGCTGATGAAGGGCTTCGTCGGCTCGGCCAACATCGACACCAACTCGCGCCTGTGCATGGCCTCGTCGGTCGCCGGCCATCGCCGCGCCTTCGGCTCCGACACCGTGCCGGGCGTCTACGAGGACCTCGAGGCCGCGGATCTGGTGGTGCTGGTCGGCGCGAATCTCGCCTGGTGCCATCCGATCCTGTTCCAGCGGCTGGCGGCGGCGAAGCGGGCTCGCCCGACGCTGCGGGTGGTCACCGTCGATCCCCGGCGCACCGCGACGAGCGATCTCGCCGATCTCCACCTCGGGCTCGAGCCCGGCTCCGACGTCGCGCTGTTCGCCGGTCTCTTCCACCATCTGGAACGCGACGGGCGGCGCGATGCGTCCTTCGTCGCCGACCACACCACCGGCCTGGACGCCGCCCTCGCGGCGGTGAGCGACTTCGCCGACGTCGCCGAGGTGGCGCGTGCGACCGGGCTCCCGGCGGCCGAGATCGCCGCGTTCTTCGCGCTCTTCGCCGCGACCGAGCGGGTGGTGACGGTCTATGGTCAGGGCGTCAACCAGTCCTCGGCCGGCACCGACAAGGTCGACGCGATCCTCAACTGCCACCTGCTCACCGGTCGGATCGGCCGCGAAGGGCAGGGGCCCTTCTCGGTCACCGGCCAGCCCAACGCGATGGGCGGCCGCGAGGTCGGCGGTCTCGCCAACCAGCTCGCCGCCCATCTGGACCTCGCCGATCCCGTCCACCGCGATCTGGTGCGGGACTTCTGGGGATCGCCGACGATCGCCGCGACGCCGGGGCTGAAGGCCGTCGACCTGTTCGATGCGGTCGAAGCGGGTCGCATCCGAGCGCTGTGGATCGTCGCGACCAATCCGGTCGACAGCCTGCCCGACGCCGACCGGGTGAAGCGGGCGATCGCCGGCTGTCCCTTCGTGGTGGTCTCCGAGGTGATGCGGTCGACCGACACCACCGATCTCGCCGACGTGCTGCTGCCGGCCCGGGCCTGGGGCGAGAAGGACGGCACGGTGACCAACTCGGAGCGTCGGATCTCGCGTCAGCGGGCGTTCCGCGCGCCGATCGGCGAGGCGATGCCGGACTGGTGGGCGCTCGCCGAAGTGGCGAAGCGGATGGGCTGGGCCGAAGCCTTCGCCTGGAAGGGCCCGGCCGCGATCTTCCGCGAGCACGCCGCCCTCTCCGGTCACCGGCCGGAGATTCGGCGCGACTTCGACATCTCCGCTCTCGCGACCCTCGACGATCCCGGCTTCGAGGCGCTGGCGCCGGTCCTGTGGCCGCGGCCGGCCGGTGCGGCGGCGGACGGCGCGGCGAAGCGGTTCTTCGCCGACGGGCGCTTCTTCACTCCCGACGGGCGCGGCCGTTTCGTCGCCACGCCGTTCCGAGGCCCCCGGGCGGAGACGACCGCCGATCGGCCGTTCCGTCTCAACACCGGCCGGATCCGCGACCAGTGGCACACGATGACCCGCACCGGCGTCGCTCCGAAGCTCTCCGGCCATGTCGCGGAGCCCTTCGTCGAGATCGCTCCCGCCGACGCCGAACGGCTCGGCATCGCTCCGGCCACACTGGTCGAGATCGCGAGCGACCGGGCCGAGGTCGTCGTCCGTGCGCTCGTCACCGATCGCCAGCGCCCCGGCTCGCTGTTCGTGCCGATCCACTGGACCGATCGCTTCGCCTCTGCCGGGCGGATCGACGCGCTGGTCGCGTCCGAGGTCGATCCGATCTCCGGACAGCCGGAATCGAAGGCGGCGGTCGTCTCGATGTCGCCGTTTCCGGCCGTCTGGTACGGATTCGCGGTGCTCCGCGACGCTCCCGTGGCGCTCGACTGCGACTATTGGGCCCGCGCCCGGATCGTCGACGGCGAACGCTTCGAACTCGCCGGCCGCACGCCGCTCGCCGACCCCGAGAGCTTTGCCGCCGCACTGTTCGGATCCGCCGCCGAGGTCGTCGGGGTGGTCGATCGTAGGGCGGGGCGTCTGCGCCTCGCCGGGATCCGCGACGGTGTGGTCTCCGGCGTGCTGTTCGTCGCCCCGGAGCCGGTCGAGGTCGCCCGCGACTGGCTGATCGGCCGCTTCGAGGCCGGTCCGATCGTCTCCGGCGAAGCGGTCGCCTGTCTCGCCGGGCGGCCGGCCGGAGCGGTCGCCGACCCCGGACGTCGGATCTGCTCGTGTTTCGGGGTCGGGGCGAACCGGATCCGCCGGGCCGTCGCCGACGGCTGCCGGTCGGTCGAGGCGGTCGGCGAGGCGACCGGAGCCGGCACCAACTGCGGTTCCTGCCGGTCCGAGATCGCCCGGATCGTCGCCGAGGAGGGACGGGCCGTCGCCGTCGCCGCCGAATGAGCGGCTGCGGCCGTCTCGGTCGTTCGGCGCGCGGCCCGATCGACCTCCGGTCTTGCCGGCCGACGAGGCTCCGCTCATGATGCACTGCGGGAACGACGAGGCGAGCGGTGGCCGACACATCACTCACCATTCTGGTGATCGACGCGAATCCGGCGCGGGCGGCCGTGCTGGAGGACGGTCTGCGCGAGGCCGGACACGCCCGCGTGGTGCGCCTCGACACCACCCGCGAGCTGTTGCTGCGGATCTTCGAGATCGACCCGGACGTGATCCTGATCGATCTCGAGAGCCCGTCGCGCGACGTGCTCGAGCAGATGTTCCAGGTCTCCCGCACGGTGAAGCGGCCGGTGGCGATGTTCGTCGACCAGTCCGATACCGCCTCTATCGAGGCGGCGGTCGACGCGGGCGTGTCCGCCTACATCGTCGACGGCCTGAAGAAGGAACGGGTCAAGTCGATCCTCGACATGACCGTCTCCCGCTTCAATGCCTTCGACCATCTGCAACGGGAACTCCATCAGGCCCGCACCGAGCTCGCCGAGCGCAAGGTGATCGAGCGCGCCAAGGGGATTCTGATGAAGTCCAAGGGGCTGTCCGAGGAGGAGGCCTATGCGTCGATGCGGCGGGCGGCGATGAACGAGAAGATGAAACTGGCGGACATCGCGCAGAGCGTGGTGACCGCGGCGCAGCTCCTGACCTGATGGGACGATCGCGATGACCGAGACGGAGGCGGCCGTCGTCGCCGAGAGAGGGGATCGGACCTGCTGGCGGGCCGGCTTCATGCCGCTCGTCGACGCGGCACCGTTGATCGTCGCCCACGAACTCGGCTTCGCCGCCGCAGAGGGAATCGAGCTCGAGCTGGTCCGCGAGACCTCCTGGGCCAACATCCGCGACCGGATGTTCCTCGGCCACTTCGACGTCGCCCACCTCCTGGCGCCGATGACCGTGTCGACCCGGCTCGGGATCGGTCACGTCCGCTCGCCGCTCGTCGCCCCCTTCGTCCTCAGCCGCGGCGGCAACTCGATCGCCATCACGCCGGCGCTCGCGGCGGAAGGCGGCGACTGGGGTGCGCCGGGCGATCCCTTCGCCTCGGGCCGCACCTTCGCCCGGGTGGTCGCCGAGCGGGCGGCGCGTGGCGCCGAGCCGCCGACGGTGGCCGCCGTCTTCCCGTTCAGCAATCACCACTATCAGCTCTGCCATTGGCTGGAGACGGCCGGCGTCGACCCCGAGCGCGACCTGCGCCTCGTCGTCGTGCCGCCGCCCCACATGGTCGAGGCGATGACGTCCGGTGACGTCGATGCCGTCTGTGTCGGCGCGCCGTGGGTCGGACGGGCGGTCGAGGCCGGGGTCGGGCGTCTCCTGTTGCCGACCACCGCCCTGTGGCCGGCGAGCCCAGAGAAGGTCCTGGCGATGCGGGAGGATTTCGTCCGGCGGTCGCCCGCGGCGGTCGCCCGCCTGCTCGCGGCGCTCGATCGTGCGGCCCGCTGGTGCGATGCGGCGGAGAACCGTGGCGAGCTCGCGCGCCTTCTCGCCCGGCCCGGATTCGTCGACGTTCCCGCCGGAGAGCTCGAGCACACGCTGGCCGGTGATCTGCCGCTGGCCCCCGACGGCCGGCGGCTGGCGGTCGACGGATTCCTGCGGTTCCACGGCGCGACCGGAGAGGTGCCCGTCAACCGGCCGCGGCAGGTCGACGGCCTCTGGTGCGCCGCCCAGATGCTGCGCCGCGGACAGTGGCACGATCGCATAGAAGCCTTCGCCGAGGCGCGGCGCGCCTTCGCGCCGGACCTCTGGGACGCGGCCTTCGGTCGACCGGTCGACGTCGGGTCCGAGTCGGTGACGACGTTCTCCGGTCCGGCCTTCGCGGCGGAGGCGCCGGACGGCTGGCTCGACGCTCCCCGGCGGCCGGTCGGCTGAGATCGTCGGCGTCGGCGCCCGTTTCGGGACGCCGACGCCGGATCGACCGTCACTTCGGCCGTACGAAGCACCGCGGCGGGACGTCGCCGCCGGTGAGCAGCGCGACGACGTTGCGACAGGTCATCAGCGACACTTCGCGGCGCGCTTCTTCGGTGACCCCGCCGACGTGCGGACTGACGATCACGTTGGGAAGCGCCCACAGCGGGTTGTCGGCGGCCGGCGGCTCTGGGGCGAAGCTGTCGAGACCGGCACCGGCGATGGTGCCGTCCTTCAGCGCCGCGACCAGCGCCGCCTCGTCGACCACTTCGCCGCGCGCCGTGTTGATCAACACCGCGGAGGGCTTCATCAGCGCGAACTGCGCCGCGCCGATCAGTCTGTCGGTCGAGGGGGTGAGCGGACAGTGCAGGCTGACCACGTCGGCGGTCTTCAGCAGCGTGTCGAGTTCGGCGACGCGCACCGCGTGCGGCCCGAACGCCTCCTCGGGGGCATAGGGATCGAAGGCGATCGTCTTCATGCCGAGCGGCTCGACCATCGCCGCGAAGGCCCGGCCGATCATGCCGATGCCGACCAGACCGAGGGTACGGCCGCGCAGCTCGTGGCCTCCGTAGACCTTCTTCTCCCAACCGCCGCCGCGGACGAAGGCGTCCTGGCGGCGCAGGTCCTTGGCCAGCGCCAGCATCAGGGCGAGGGCGTGCTCGGCCACCGAATGGGCGTTGGCACCGACCGCCGCCAGCACCGGGATTCCGAGTGTTCCGGCGGCGGCGACATCGATGTCGTTGGTGCCGGCGCCGTGCTTGGCGACGACCTTGAGCTGCGGCGACGCCTTCAGGACGTCGGCGTCGATCTTCTCGACCAGACGGACGACGATCGCATCGACCCGTTCGGCGGCGAGCAGGGCGATGACCTCGTCCTTCTTCGGATAGGGACCGGTGGCGAGCGACCGCACGCCGGCGGCGCGGAAGATCTCTTCGCCCTCTGCGGCGACCGGGCCGCCCAGGCTGACGACGGTGAACGACATTTTCTTCACTCCGTGGAAGGTCCGGGCGATCGGCGCCGCTCGCGGAAGGTCCGTCGGGGCGCGAGCCCCGGCGGAGACCGGTTCGGTCGGGGCCGCCGATCGACGCGCTCGCGTCGGCCTCAGGCGACGGCTTCGGCGAACTTCGCGGAGACGATCGCGACCGCGGCGTCGACCTCGTCGGAGACGATCGCCGGGCCGCGGCTCCTGCCGACGTCGGCCATCGCCAGACGGAGGGCGCGCTTGACCATGGTCGGCGGGAAGCCGTGGGCGTAGAGCGCCTTGCGCAGCTCGCCGTAGTGGGCCTGCTGCTTCTCGGCTTCGGCGACGTCACCGGCCGAGAAGGCGGTCCAGATGGCGTTGAGGGTGAGCGGTGCGATGTTGCCGAGACCCGAGATGCAGCCGCTGGCGCCGTTCTTCAGGCCGTGCAGGATCAGATGGTCGGGGCCGACCAGCACGTCGAAGTCGTCGCGGGCGCGGGCGATCGCCAGGAATCCGTCGAGGCTCTCCTGCGACCCGGCCGAGTCCTTGATGCCGATGATGTTGGGATGGTCGGCGAGCTGCGCCGCGGTCTCCGGCTCGATCTTGTTCCCCGTCCGGGCCGGGATGTTGTAGAGGTAGACCGGTACCGACAGCGCGTCTGCGACGCGGGTGTAGTAGGTGACGAGTTCGCTCTGCGAACAGGCGATGAACGACGGCGTCACCACCGACACCGCCTTCACGCCGAGCGTCTCGATCGCCTTGCCGAGCGCGATCGTCTGATGGGTCGAGATCTCGCCGATGTGGGCGAGCACCGGTACCCGGCCCGCCGCCGCCTCGACGCAGGTCTTCGCGAGCTTCACCTTCTCCTCGAACGACAGCGTGTAGAACTCGCCGTTGGTACCGGCGCAGAACACGCCGTTGCCGGCCTTCGCCTGACGGTTCACCTGGCGGGTGAGGGCGGCGAGGTTGACTTCCTCCTGGTCGTCGAACGGCGTGACGATCGCGACGAAGGGGCCTTTGATCTTGCTCATGGGGTTTCCGTTGATGTTGGAGGCGACCGTCATCGTGTCGGTGCGCTCGGGCATCGCGTCGCTTCAGGCGGCGGCGCGGTAGATGGAGAGGATGTCGGCCTCGGTGAGGTCGCGCGGGTTGTTGTCGAGGAGGCGCCGGATGGCGTGGGCCTCCCTGGCCATCCCGGCCCACTCGCTCTCCGGCACGCCGAAGGCGGAGAGCCGCATCTCGCAGCCGAGATCGACGCACCAGCGATGGGTGGCCTCGAACACCGTCCGCGGGTCGGCGGAGACCGGCAGACCGAGAGCTTCGAGCACCGCCGCCGTGCGCTCCGGCACCGCCGGCGCGTTGAAGGCGAGGACGTGCGGGAAGATCAGCGCATTGGCGGCGCCGTGGGCGACGTGGAACCGGGCGCCCAGCGGATAGGACACGGCGTGTCCGGCGGCGGTGTTGACCGGACCGAGGCAGTAGCCGCCGTAGAGCGAGGCGAGCGCCATGCCGGCCCGCGCCTCGAGGTCGTCGCCGGCCTCGGCCGCCCGGGCGAGCCAGCGGCCGACCAGCCGGATGCCTTCCAGGGCGTAGAGGTCGATGGTCGGATGGGCCCTCCGGTTGGTGAAGGCCTCGACGCAGTGGGCGAGCGCGTCGACGCCGGTCGCCACGGTGATCGCCCGGGGCATGCCGAGGGCGAGATCCGGATCCACCACCGCCAGATCGGCGAGCATGTGCAGGCTCTGGACCGCCGACTTCGCCGAGGTCGCGAGATCGGTGACCAGCGCCCGGGTGCCGACCTCCGAGCCGGTGCCGGCGGTGGTCGGCACCTGGACCAGGACGGCGCCCTTGCGCGCCACCTTCTCCGGGCCGACGACGTCGGCGAACCGCTGGCCGCTTCCCGGCAGCACCGCGGCGAGCTTGGCGAGATCCATCGCGCTGCCGCCGCCGAAGCCGACGACCGCCTCGACCTTCGCGGCCTCGGCCGCCGCGATCAGCGCGGCGAGGTCGTCGGTGGTCGGTTCTCCCGCGAGGTCGCTCCACACGATCGGTTCACCCGGGAGACCCAGCCGATCGACCCGCGCCGCATTGAAACCGTCGGTGACCACCAGCGTCCGGCGGATGCCGCGACCCGAGAGCCACCGGCCGACCTCGCCGACCGTTCCGCCGCCGAACAGGAGACGCGCCGGTTGGACGAGTTCGATGGGAGTTGCGAGCGGGTTCATGCGACGACGGCTCCTTCCGGCGCGGTGATGCGGGTGGCGGCGAGTTTCTCGGCGTAGTCGATCGCTTCGAGCAGGCTCTGCTCGCTGGCGATCCCCTTGCCGGCGATGTCGAAGGCGGTGCCGTGGTCGACCGAGGTGCGGATGATCGGCAGCCCCAGGGTGATGTTGACGCCGGAGAGGGCGTTCCACTTGCCGGTCACCGGATCGACGTCGAAGCCGAGGATCTTGACCGGGATGTGCCCCTGGTCGTGGTACATCGCGACCACCGCGTCGTACTGGCCGGCCCGGAGCTTGACGAACACCGTGTCGCCCGGCACCGGCCCGACCACGTCGAGACCGTCGGCGACGCACTTCGCGATGGTCGGCTCGGAGACGTCGATGTCCTGCCGGCCGAACAGGCCGCCCTCGCCGGCATGCGGGTTGAGGGCCGCGACCGCGATCCGCCGGCGCTCCAGTCCGAGCCCGGCCAGGGTCTCGTGGGTGAGATCGACGACGTAGCGCAGCCGCTCCGGCGTCAGTTTCTTCGGCACGTCTTCGAGCGCGACGTGGGTGGTGACGTGGCTGACCCGCATGTTGCCGTGGGCCAGCATCATCACCGAGCCCTTGGCACCGGTGAGATGGGCCAGCATGTCGGTGTGGCCGGCGAAATGGAAACCGGCCTTGTTCAGCGCCTCCTTGTTGAGCGGCGCGGTGACGATGCCGTGGATGCGCTTCGCCTCGGCGAGGCGGACGGCGCGCTCGACGGCGTGATAGGCGAAGCGTCCGCCGTCGACCGACAGCACACCGGCGCGGATCGGCTCGCCCTCCGGGCAGGCCTGCAGCGTGGCGAGCGCCGGCCAGTCGCCGTCGGCATCGACCTCGGGGAGGACGAGATCGGGGGTGTGGGCACGCCGAGCCGCTTCGAGCGCGACGTTCGAGCCGATCACGAGCAGACGCAGTTCGCCGGCGTCGATCCGTGGCTTCAGCGCGGCGCAGGCCTTGACGATGATCTCCGGGCCGACGCCGGCCGGATCGCCCATGGTGATGGCCAGATGTGGGGTCAAGGGCAGTTCCTCTCGGGCTCGGAGTTCAGGGGGGCGACGACCAGCAGACGCCGCAGGAGATCGGGGGGGCCGAAGGCGCCGGACTTCGAGACGACCCGCACGCCGTCGAAGCGGCCGCCGCGGATCCGCGACACCGGAACACCGGGGGTCAGTTCGCCTTCGAGATCGAGACGATCGACCGCCAGCGCCACACAGAGGCCGCGCAGCGTCTCTCCGCCGGCGACCACCAGGGTGCCCGGCGGATCGAGCCGCGCGGTGAGATCGGCGAACAGTCGTTCGATCCGCGCCGCCGCGTCGCTCCGGTCGAGGCCGGCGGGAAGGTCGGGGCGGACCAGGGCGAGCCCCTGGCGCGCGAGCGCGCCGCGCACCCGGACCGCAGCGGTCTCGTCGCCCGCCGACAGCGCCAGCAGGTCGTCGGCCATCGCGGCGATCTGGCCGAGCATCACCGGATGATCGGTGCCGAAGAGGCCGAGAATCGGGCCGCGGAGCGCGCCGACCGACGCCTCGGCGAGGCCGCCGCCGGCCCGGTGCGCCGCCAGTGCGCTCGCCAGACCGCCGCTGCCCGACCACAGGGTGGTGCCCGGGCAGGCGTCGCCGGCCGCCGCGATCGCCGCCAGATCGGCGACGGTCTCGGCATCCCAGAACGAGATCCCGTCGGGAACCGCCGCTCCGGGGCGACAGAGGGTGACGTCGTGACCGGCGGCGCGCAGGTCGGCGACGAGATCGCAGGCGGTCGCGATCCACGCGCCGTCGCGGGCGAAGATCTGTCGGCCGCCACGGCCGATCCGTCCCTGCTGCGGGAACGCCGGCGCGACGATGCAGCGTCGCGGGCGCACCGCGGCGAGCCAGGCGCCGATCTCGGCGGCGGCGTTGCCGCGCAGCAGACTGTCGAGCTTGGCGTAGAGGATCGTGCCGTCGTCGTGGGGGCGAGATGCCAGGAGGGCGGCGACCCGTGCCGCCGCCATGTCCGGACCGACTTCGCGGGTCGCGCTGTCGAGGACGACGCGGTCGCCGATCGTGGCGTCGGGGAGCCGCCAGAGGACCGGGACCGGCGCGGACGGCGAGGCGAAGCGCGCCGCCGCATCGAGCGCGCCGGTGAGATCGTCGGCGATCAGGAACAGCCGGGTGCCGGCCGGTCGCCCGCCGTCGAACCGCGTCCCGAGATCTGTGGCACCGGACATCGTGATCTTCCCCGCCTTCGCCGACCGGCCCCGGTCCGGACGGTCGGACACGGGCCGCTTTCGGCACGAGGAGGAACGGTCGCCGCACCGGAGGACGGGGCGGCCGGCGTTCCTCCTTCTCGTTCTTTGCCGACAGGTCATCAGATCGGTGCGGAAATGTCAATATGTTGTAATTTGTTCTCCGGACAGTTTTCTAAGCCCCGTCCCACAGGAGCGGCAGGGCCGGCGGACGACGGCGCCAGGACGGCCGGAATCCGCGAAACCGGACGGGTAGGGCGGTGATCGACCGGCGGTTCGACGGTCGGCGGACCGTCCGCGGGCGGGCGATCGGCGCCTTCAAAAAGGCAATTCACAAATTGACAACTTGGAGCTAAGCTCGATCGATGACGCAGGATCACGCCGAAGGAGATTCGGCGGATGCGCCGAACGCGAAGGAGGCCGAAGGGCCGCGCATGACGATGGATCGGACGAGCGACGTGAGCGAGGACGAACGTGACGGACGCGCGGAGGATGCCCCCCGGCCGGACCGCAAACGGAGCCCCCTGGTCGATCAGGTCTATCGACGGCTGCTCGCCGAGATCACGTCGGGTGGGGTCACTCCCGGCCAGAAACTGCCGGGCGAACTCGAGCTCGCCGGTCGCTACCTCGTCTCCCGGCCGATCGTCCGCGATGCGCTGCAGCTGCTGCGCGACGAGGGGCTGATCTATTCGCGGCGGGGGTCGGGAACCTTCGTGCGATCCGCTCCGGCCGGCGAGTCGGCCCTGCCGACGCCGGGATTCGCCCCGGTCGAGAGCATCGCCGACATTCAGCGCTGCTACGAGTTCCGCATCACGCTCGAGCCCGAGAGCGCCTATTGGGCGGCCCGGCGCTGGAACGAACCGGTGCTGGCGGCGATCGAGACCGCGCTTCACGAGATGCGCGACGCCACCCGCATCCACACCCATCGCGAGGATGCCGACTTCAACTTCCATTGCGCCATCGCCGAGGCGTCGAACAACCACTATCACGTCTCCTCGATGAACGCCCTCAAGGAGCACATCGGCGCCGGCATGAAGATCCACGGTCTCTCGGTGATGGGTCCCGACACGGCGCTCGAGGGCGTGTTCGCCGAGCACACCGCGATCTTCGAGGCGATCCGTCATCGCGACGCCGACAAGGCCAGGATGCTGATGCGCCTCCATCTGGAGGGTTCGCGCGATCGTGTCTTCGGAGGCCGCACGCTCGACCTCTCGTTCTGAGTTCGGTTCGCGCCTCCCGCCCCTCGGCGAGCGACGAAAGACGAGGCCGGAGCCGTGCGACACGGCTCCGGCCCTTCTTCTCCGAGCGGGATCGCTCACTTCGCGATCGGTCCGTCGACCTTCTCGGCCGGCAGGGTCAGGGCGGTCAGGAAGGCGAGCAGCAGGAACCCGGCGAGCGCATAGAGGCCGTAACGGGTGCTGCCGAAGCCGGTCACCACCCAGCCGACCATGAACGGCCCGACGAAGCCGCCGAGGTTGCCGATCCCGTTGATGAAGCCGCGGGCGCCGCCGCACACCTCGGTCGCGAACAGCCGCGGCGGCAGGCTCCAGAAGACGCCGTTGTAGGCGTTGTGGAACAGGCCGCAGATCACGATGAAGCCGAAGGCGACGAGAGTGATGTCGCGGGTCTCGACCGAGGCGACCAGTGCCGCGGCGAAGACCACCGCCGGGATCGCCAGATAGAGCTTGCGCTTGCTCGACCGGTCCGACAGCACCGCGATGACGTAGAGCCCGGCCATGGCGGCGAGGAACGGCAACGCCGACAGGAAGCCGATCATCGTCATGCCCTGCTGCATCAGATCCTTCATGATCGTCGGCAGCCACATCATGAAGCCGATGTCGCCGACCTGGAAGAAGAAGTAGAAGGCGGTCAGCTTCCACAGGTTGGCGTCGGCGAACAGCCCGCGATAGGAGGTGACGCCGGTCGAGTGCACCGCCTTCTCTTCCGCCGCGATCCGCGTCTCGATGTAGTCGCGCTCCGCCGGAGTGATCCACTTGGCGTCGCGCGGCCGTTCGTCGATCAGCGGCCACCACACCAGGATCAACAGCACCGAGACTATGCCTTCGATGACGAAGACGTTCCGCCAGCCGTAGTTCTGGATGATCCAGCCCGACACCGGGTTGGTGACCAGGATGGCGATGTTGATGTTCATGATGAACAGGGCGTTGGCCCGCGCCCGCTCTTCGGCCGGGAACCACTTGGCGATGATCACCAGGATCGCCGGCCAGACGCCGCCCTCGGCGACGCCGAGCAGGAAGCGCAGCACCATCAGTTGCCAGGCGTCGGTGACCAGCCCGGTCAGCGCCGACAGGCCGCCCCAGCACAGGGTGGTCAGGGCGACGAACTTCTTGCCCCACCCCTTCTCGGCGATGTGCCCGCCGGGGATCTGCAGGACGAGGTAGCCGAAGAAGAACACGCCGGCCGCGAGACCCGCGGTCGATGCGGAGATGCCGAGCGCTTCGTTCATCCCTCCGGCCATCGCGAAGCCGAAGTTCATGCGGTCCATGAAGGCGAAGATGTAGACGATCATCACCGGTGGGATGATGCGGATCCACCTCTTCTGGGGAATGGCGACGTCCATCGTGTTTCCTCTGTGATTTCTTCTGCTCTCGGTTCGAGGGCGGTGCCGTCAGACGGCGCCCTGGGTGTTGACGTGGACGGCGTAGAGGCTGCGGCTCGCCGCCATGAACAGGCGATTGCGATGGAGCCCGCCGAAGCACAGGTTGGCGCAGCGCTCCGGCAGATGGATGTGCCCGATCGGCCGCCCCGAGGGGTCGAACACCCGGACGCCGTCGAGTTCGGCGCTCATCCCCCAGCCGCACCAGAGGTTGCCGTCGACGTCGACCCGGAAGCCGTCCGGCCGCTCGCCCTCGGCGCAGCGGACGAACACCCGCCCGTGGGCGAGGCCCCGGCCGCCGTCGACGACGTCGAAGACGTGGATCAGCCGCGGCCAGACTCCGGTTTCGGCGATGTAGAGCAGGCTCTCGTCGGGTGAGAAGGCGAGCCCGTTCGGCCGATCGATGCCTTCGGCGACGACGGTGATCTCACCGGTCGCGCCGTCGATCCGATAGACGTTGGTCGGCAGTTCCGAGGGGGCCTTGATCCCCTCGAAATATCCGAGGATGCCGTAGGGCGGATCGGTGAACCACACCGATCCGTCCGACTTCACCACCACGTCGTTCGGCGAGTTCAGCCGCTTTCCGTCGAAACGGTCGGCGAGAACGGTGAGCGAGCCGTCGTGTTCGACCCGCATCACCCGGCGTCCGAGGTGTTCGCAGTAGACGATGCGTCCCTGTCGGTCGCGGGTCTGGCCGTTGGTGAAGCCCGAGGGCCCCCGCCAGACGTCGACCGTCCCGGTGGTCTCGTGCCAACGCAGGACACGATCGTTGGGAATGTCGGACCACAGCAGATACCGCCCGTCGCCGACCCAGACCGGCCCCTCGCCCCAGCGTGCGCCCGTATGGAGCCGCTCGACGGCACCGGCGTCGAGACGGTAGCGGGCGAACGAGGGATCGAGGATCTCGAAGGCGGGATCGGGATAGCGTTGGGCCGGGACCCAGGGAACAGCGATTTCGGTCATCGGATTCGTCCTGTCGTCCGCCGCCTCAGGCCGAGGCGGCTTCCGTTTCGTTGCGGACTTCGTCTTCCTCACGCACCAGCCAGCGCTCGGTCGGGAAGGCGGCGATCACCGCCGAGACCAGGGCACCGAGAATGATGAAGGCGGTCATCGACACCGGCAGTCCCCAGGTGGCGGTGAACACCGCGATCACGTAGGGGGCGCCGACGCTGAGCGAGGTCATCGCATAGCCGATGCCGACCCCGAGGCCGCGGTTGTCGGCCGGGAAGCGGCGGGCGAGATAGGCCGGGACCACGCCGAACACGCTGTTGGCGACGAGGCCCATCAGCACGGCGCCGACCGCCATCGCCCAGGGCGCGTCGATCAGGGTGTAGAGCAGGGTCGAGGGAATGGTCGCCAGCAGATAGGTGACGAGCACCCGGCGTTCGCCGTAGCGTTCGACCATGCGGCCGGCGAGCGGCTTGCCGATGATCGAGGCGATCGAATAGGTCGCGATGTAGGGGAAGACGCCGGCCGGCGACAGACCGCGGGCGGTGATCAGGAAGGTCGGATAGAGCGCGAACACCGCCCACAGCATGAAGTTGACGAAGCCCATGAAGGCCCAGCCCTGGATCACCGCCGGGGTGATCTTCAGCTTCTGCGGCGGCAGCGCCTTCCTCTGCTTGGCTTCCCACGAGGGCGATTCCTTCACGCCGGCCCGAACGAAGATCGACAACACCGCCGGCAGGATGCCGAGGAAGAACATCCAGCGCCAGCCGATCACCGGATAGAGCTGGTAGAAGCAGAGCGCCGACAGGAAATAGCCGAACTCGTAGCCGGCCATCATGATGCCCGCGGCGAGCGAGCGGGCCCGTTCCGGCACCGATTCCATCAGCAGGGCCGCCGAGGCCGACCATTCGCCGCCGAACCCCATCCCGAAGAAGATGCGGAAGACGAGGAACGACAGGTAGCTCCAGGCGAGGCCACTGAGGCCGCAGAAGAAGGAGAACCACAGGATCGCCACCATGAACGGCAGCTTGCGGCCGAACTTGTCCGCCGCGGCACCCCAGACGACGGTGCCGATCACCTTGGCGAGGCCGGTCGCGGTGACGACGAAGGCCATCTCCGGCAGAGTGACCTGGAAGAGATCCTTCAGATGCGGGATCAGGAAGAGCAGCATCGTGAAGTCGAATGCATCGAGTGCCCAGCCGGCGGTCGCCGCCAGCAAGATGCGCCAGTTCTGGCGCAGGATGGGAATGAGATCGGACTGCATGACGTCCTCCAGGGAGATGCGGGGGATCCGGCGCTCGGCCGCCCGGATCGGTCGTCTCGTCCCGCCGGCGCCGCCCGTGACGGCCACGGACGCAGCGATCCGGGCCGGGCGGCGAGGCTCGGCCTCCGAGAGGAGGAAACGGTGGGAGAGCGAGTTGGAGGAGTGTGCCGTCGGTCGCCGTTGGTGACCCGTCGGCGGCGTCGGCGTCTTCGACCGTCGATCTTCGGGCCCGACCGCAGGGTCGGCGTCCGAGGCGTGTCACCGGTCGATGGATCGACCCGCGACGGCGACGACGAAACCGGTTCGGCGACCCGCAGGGTCGTCGAGCAGCGTCTCCATCCCACTCTCCCGAGGTGTTTCCCTTCTTTCGAGGGCTCGATCCAGGCGAGTGGCCGGATCATGTGAACCTCGGCTCAGCTTGTCAATATGTTGTAATTCAACAGCGCCGTTCTCGGCCTTTTGGCCGTACGAAATTTACAACATGACTTTTCGGGAGCGATTGGCCGACCGTCAGAGGTTGTGGGAACGCGCGTCTTCGCGAGACGGCGCCGCCGCGATCTTCGTCCGGGAGGGGGCGGTCCGGCCGTCGTCCGTCGATCGGTGGCTGGCCGGCCTTCTGCTGGTTCGCAGCTTCTGCGCGGGCGGAGCGTCGCCCTCCGGACGTCGAGAGCGATCGCGCGGCGCGCGGCGCGCGCGTTGCTGTCCCGGATCGTGGTGGGGAACGGTTCGGTACGCGGCCACGGGGATATCGGGTATGCCGACCGGCCGAGACCGGCCGGCGGCCGGGTCGATTCCAGAGCGGAACGCCCGATTCGCCGCGAGCGCCGGGTCGCGCTGCGAGGCTTCGGCGGCATCGATCCTCGCCGCGTTCGGTCGGGGACCGAACGGCGTCACCTGGATCCGTCGTGCCTCCGCCTCGGACGGCGCCCGCCTGGCCGCCCTTCTCGCGGCCCTCGGGGCCGAGGAGCCCGCGCGCCTCGGCCGGGAGAGGCTGGCCTCTTTCCGCTCAGCCGAGGGTCAGGCGGTAGAGGGCGAAGCCGTTCGCTCCGTCGCCGGCCGCCTCGATGCGGGCGCCGGTGACGGAAGCCGCGTAGGCCTTGCCGCCGGGACCGGTCTCGAAGCTGACCGACGTGCCCGGTACCGCCTTGAAACGCCAGTTGGCGTCGGCGGTCGGGTTGATCGTGCCCTGTTCCATGATGTAGCGCACCAGCACGTCACGGTTGGTGTCGGGGCCGACGAAGACGATCGCCGCCGGACCGACGCCGGGGAAGTTGCCGCCGCCGCCGGCCCGGTAGTTGTTGGTGGCGACGACGAAGCGGGCGGCCTCGTCGATCGGCTTGCCTTCGAACTTCAGATCGACGATGCGGTGGGCGTCGGGGGCGACCAGCTTGCCGTCCTTGTCGTAGCGGGCCGCCCGGGTGAGATCGATCTCGTAGGTGACGCCGTCGATGACGTCGAAGTTGTAGCTCGGGAAGGCGGTGTCGATCAGCGGCTGGTCGGCCTTGCCCGGCTCGACCTTCCTGAAGATGCCGGCCGACATCTCCAGCCATTCGCGCACCGTGGCGCCGCTCACCTCCACCGCCCGGACGGTGTTGGGGTAGAGGTAGAGATCGGCGACGTTCTTGATGGCGATCGGGCCGGTCGGCACGTCGGTGTAGTAGCTCGGTCCCGACCGTCCGCCGGCCTTGAACGGCGCCGCGGCCGAGAGCAGCGGCAGATCCGCCCACTTCGAGCCCTTGAGCATGTCCTTCATGTACCAGAGTTGGGCCTGGGAGACGATCTGGACGCTCGGGTCGTCGGCGACCAGGGCGAAGTAGGAGTGGAGCGGCGCCGAGGTCCTGCCGACCGGGCGGCGGACATAGGCGAGCGTCTCGTCGTGATCCGACTGCACGGCGGCGACGACCGCCGGCACGCTCTCGACCAGCGGGACGGTGGCGGTGCCGTCCTTCTTGAAGATCGGCCGCGCTTCGGAGGTGTGCGAGAGGATCGTCCAGCGGCCGTCCCGCTTCTCGATCAACAGATCGACGATGCCGAGATGGGAGCCCCAGAAACCGGCCATCACCGCCGGCTTGCCGGCGACGGTGCCGGCCCTGTTGTCGATGCCCGGGCCGTCGGGGAAGGCCGGCTTCGGCCCGAGGTCGGGGAAGACGAAGTGCTGGTGGCCGGCGAGGACGACATCGACGCCGGGGACGGCGGCGACGTGGAACGAGGAGTTCTCCATCCGGTCGGAATGGGCGGCGGTGTCGATGCCGGCATGCGACAGGGCGACGACGATGTCGGCACCGGCCTCCTTCATCTGCGGCACCCAGGCGCGCGCCGCCTCGACGGCGTCGCGGGTCGTGACCTTGCCCTCCAGATTCTTGGCGTCCCAGACCATGATCTGCGGCGGCACGAAGCCGATGAAGCCGACCTTGACCCGCTCCTTGACCCCGGTGCCGTCGACGATCTCCTTCTCGACGATGAGATAGGGCCTGGTCAGCAGCGGATCCTTGGTCGGGTCGGCGCCGAGCACCGTCGCCTTGATCAGGTTGCAGCAGACGAAGGGGAAGCCGGCGCCGGCCGTGGCGGCGGCGAGGAAATCGAGGCCGTAGTTGAACTCGTGGTTGCCGAAAGTTGCGACCGTGTAGTCGAGGGTGTTCATCGCCTTGAACACCGGATGGACGTCGCCGGCCTTCAGGCGCTTCTCGGTGGCGATGTAGTCGCCCATCGGGTTGCCCTGGAGGATGTCGCCGTTGTCGACGAGCATCGAGTTGGCCGCTTCGGCCCGGATCGCCGCGACGATCGCCGCGGTGCGGGCGAGGCCGAAGGTGTCGTTCGGCCGGTCGGCGTAATAGTCGTAGGGGAGGACCGCGACGTGCAGGTCGGTCGTCTCCATGATCCTGAGATGCGCCTGACCGGCGGCGGCACGGGCGGCGAAGGGATGGAGAAGGATCAGGGCACCGGCGGCGGTCCCGGTGAGGAAGCAGCGGCGGTCGATCGGACGGGATGTGACGAAGCTCGGAATGCGCATGGTGCCTCTCCCCGGAGAGTGGGAAACGCATCCATCATCGCGCACCGACCACGACGATCACGTGGCGCCCGGCCGCGGCTCGGACGTCTCCGGCGCGATCTTGGCGCCGGTCGGGGCCGAGTGACAAGGGGCGATGCCGGAACGCGGTCCGGTCGCATGCCCGGCCGCATACGGCCTGGGCCGGTGGCGGCTGCGGGAAGCTGCGGGCGCACTGCGTGCCGCCGCCGCCGAGACGGGCTCGCCCGTGTCGGAGCGTCAGGGGCACAGCCAAGGGCAGCCGAGCAGCGGGGTGATCGCCGCCGGCGGACGCTCGTCGCAGATCAGCAGATCGATCTCGTCCCAGTCGCAGAGCAGCACCGGCGCCGTCGCCTCGAACTTGCGGCGATCGAGCAGCAGCACCACCCGGTCGGCGATGCCCATCAGGGTCGTCTTGACCTGCCGCTCGACGTCGGCGGCGGCATAGATGCCGCGCTCGTCGACCGCCGCGGCGCCGAGGTAGAAGGTGCGGACCCGCAGGCGGTTGGCGCTGTCGACGGTCCACGACCCGACCAGCGCCCGACTCGGCGGATGGACGTCGCCGCCGAGCGCGATCGTCTTGATCTGCGGCCGGCCGGCGAGCAGATCGATCACCGGAATCGAGTGGGTCACCACGGTGCCGGTGAAGCCGGCCGGCAGCGCCCGCGCCAACTCGAAGGCGGTGGTGCCGGCGTCGATCGCGATCACGTCGTCGTCGCGGACGTCATCCGCCGCCAACCGGCCGATCACTTCCTTCGCCGCCGCCGCCGACCGGGCGCGGTGCAGATAGTCGTCGTCGGACTCGGGATCGGCCGAGGGCGCGGTCGTCGGCAGCCGTAGAGCACCGCGCGACGCGATCGCCTCTCCGCGCCGGTCGAGCAGACGGGCGTCGCGCCGAATGGTCATCTCCGACACGCCCAGCCGCTCGGCCAGCTCCGAGATGGTCAGAAAGCCGGTTTCCTGCAACGCGCCGAGAATCCCGGCCCGTCGCTGCGGCGCGTCTCGATATCGATAGTTTTCCCGGTCCATCTCGCGTCGTTCTCTCGTCGGCCCTGCGGGCTGGTCGATCTTGTAAACTTTCGCACGAATTCGGCAACCACCTCGGGCGGATCGGCCGGCCGACGCGCCCGTGAGTCGCACGAGGCGGAAAGCCGGCCGGATGCGCCGTCGGATCGGGCGATCACGTTGCCCTAGAATGTGAGAAATCGCACATTTATCGAGCCGGTAATGTCCCCTATTGCGCAAATAATGAAAACTAACGTACACAAGAAGCCACGAACCAAATCTCGAGGGAGCGATATGTCGGTGTCTCCGCGTGTGGTCTGTGTGGGAGTCGTGACGCTCGACGCCCTGGCGCTGGTGCCGCGTTATCCGGACGCCGACGAGCGTCTGGTCGGCGAAGAGGTGACCGTCTCGGGCGGAGGTCCGGCGGCCAACGCCGCGGTGGTCCTCGCCCGTCACGGCATTCCCGTCGCCTTCGTCGGCCGCGTCGGTCGCGATTCGGCGGGCGAGACGGCACTGTCGCTGCTCGCCGCCGAGGGTGTCGACGTTTCCGGCGTGCTGATCGATCCGGAGGTGCCGACCCAGGCGTCCTGCGTCGTCGTCGCCGCCGATCGCGGCACCCGTGCCATCTCCACTCTGAAGGTGCCGCCGCTGCCGGCGCTCTCCGCCTTCCCGGCGGCGGCCGAAGCCGCGCTCGCCGCGGCGGAATGGATCCACGTCGACCACCTCGGCTTCGCGCCGGTCGCCGATCGTCTCCGCGCTCGTCCGACCGCCGGTCGGCCGCGACTGGCCGTCGATGCCGGCAATCCGGTGGCCGGGCTCGACCTGTCGCTGGTCGATCTGCACGTGCCGACCACCGAGGCGCTCGCCGCCCATTTCGGACTGCCGCACGACGAGGCGGGGATCGACGAGGCCGCCGCCCGCGCGCTCGCCGCGGGCACCCGGGCGGTGGTCGCCACCCGCGGGTCCGCCGGTTCGTTCGCCTGGTGGGGCGATCGCTTCGATGCCCGCCCCGCCGGCCGGGCCCGCGCCGTGGCGTTCGACGGCATCGAGATCCGCTCGACCCTCGGCGCCGGCGACGTCTTTCACGGCGGCCTGCTCTCCGCACTGGTGCGCGGCCGCGACTGGCCGACCGCGCTTCTCGAAGCCAACGCCACCGCGGCGCTGTCCTGCCGAGCCCTCGACGGGCGACGGGCGGTGCCGACCCTCTCCGAACTCGAAACCTTCCTCGCCGAACGGGCCGCGGCCCGCTCGCCGGCCGTCTGATCCGGGAGCCTCCCTTGACCGATCTCTCCACCCCCTGCCGCCTCGCCGACCTCGCTCGTCCGTCCGGCGCCTTCGCCATGCTGGCGGTCGACCAACGCGAAGCGATGCGGCTGATGTTCGCCGCGGCCGGTGCACCGCGCCCGGTCGCCGACGAGGTGCTCACCGAATTCAAGACCACCGCGGCGCGGATTCTCTCGCCCTGGGCCTCGGCGACCCTGGTCGATCGCCAGTTCTGTCTCGACCGGGTGTTGGAGACCGGCGCGCTGGCGCCCTCGTCCGGTCTGATCGTCGCCGCCGACGAGTTCCTGCCGGGCAACGGCATTCCGGTCGACGCGGTCCGCGTCGATGCCGGCGTCGATCCCGTCGCGGTCCGTGCCCGCGGCGCCAAGGCGCTGAAGCTGCTGGTGCTCTGGCGCTCGGACGAGGATCCGTCGGAGCGCCGGGCGATGGTCGCGGACTTCGTCGCCCGCTGCCGTTCGGCCGGTCTCGTCTCGATCATCGAGCCGGTGGTCCGGCCGCCGCGCCGCGGCTGGGCCTTCGACCGGGAGGCCGCGATCGTCGCCGCCGCGGCCGAACTCGGCGACACCGGGGCCGATCTCTACAAGGCCGAGATGCCGCTCGGCGGCAAGGGCTCCGAGGCCGACCTCCTCGCCGCCTGTCGCCGGCTGAACGAGAAGATGGCGATGCCCTGGGTGATCCTGTCCTCCGGAGTCGCCGCCGACGTGTTCGGCCGCGCGGTCCGGATCGCGATGGCGGCCGGAGCATCCGGCTTCCTCGCCGGACGGGCGGTCTGGGCTTCGGTGATCGGCGCCGAGGACGTGCCGGCGATGCTCACCGACGTCTCGGTGCCGCGACTGCGCCGCCTCGGCGAGATCGTCGACGAGGCGATCGCCCGCCGCTGAGCCCCGCGCGAACAAGAACACTCGGATTCAGGAGGATCCCCATGACGCTCGTCTCTCAGGTCTTCTTCCCCGAACTCGGCACCGTCACCTGCCGCAAGGAGGAGATCGAACCGCCGGTCCTCGCCGCCGACGAGGTCCGGTTGAACGTCTCGCATCTCGGCATCTGCGGTTCCGAACTGCACGTGCTCGGCGGCGGACATCCCTTCGCCAAGCCGCCGATGGTGACCGGCCACGAGATCTCGGCGGTGGTCGCCGAGCTCGGAGCCGAGGTCACCTGCGTCGCGGTCGGCGATCACGTCGTCGCCGATCCGATCCAGCCCTGCATGAAGTGCCGGGCCTGTCTCTCCGGCCGCTACAACCTCTGCGAACCGCCGATGGTCGCCGGCTTCCGGGCCCCCGGCTACGGCCGCTCCTCGCTGGTGGTGAAGGCCCGCAACCTGCACCGCGCCTCGCGTTCGGTGCCGCTGGACGTGCTCGCCTTCGCCGAGCCGGCAGCCTGCGCCCATCACTGCGTGTCGCGGATCCGCGAGGACGCCCGCGAGGACGTGCTGGTGATCGGTTGCGGCACCATCGGCCTGTCGATCGTCCAGGCGCTCCGGATCATGGGGGCGGGACGGATCAGCGTGATCGAGCCGGACCCGAGCAAGCGCGCCCTGGCCCGGAAATACGGCGCCGCTCGGGCCTTCGCGCCGGGCGAACTCGCCGACGACGAGAAGTTCACCTCGGTGATCGACGTGGTCGCCGCCCCGGCGACCATCATGGACGCCTGCCGGCGGGTGATGGCCGGCGGACCGGTCGTCTGCATGGGCGTGCCGTCGGGGCCGCGCGAGATCCCGCTGCCGATGATGCAGCGCTTCGAGCGCGATCTCCTGTCCTCCGGCATGTACGTCCCGGCCGATTTCGACGCGGTGATCGACTGGCTCGAACGCGGGCTGTTCGACACCTCCGACCTCGTCACCGACGTCTTCCCGGTCGAGGAGGCGGCGGCCGCCTATGCGCGGGCCCGCGAGCCGTCCTCGATCAAGGTTCTGATCGCCTTCCGGCACTGAACCCCGCCGACCGCCGGCCCTCGCGGCGTCGGCGGTCGGTCGCAACCGCATGCCCTTCTCACGCGCTCCGGCGCGGCACCAGCGAACCGCACCCGCGCCCGACGTGGCGCGAGCACAGAACGGGAAACGGAAACGCCATGACCATGAGTTTCGCGGACACGCCTCATCTGATCCGGCGTCCCCAGGACGTCGTCGATCTCGTCAATCGCCATCCGGCCGTCCGGTCCGGCCTCGGGATCACCCTGATCGCCCTCGGCGGCATCCTGATCGACGCCTATCAGGCGGCGATGATCGGTTTCGGCAACAAGTACATCGCCGCCCAGTTCGGCATCTCCCCCGGCCTCGCCGCGACGGTCAACGCCTCGGTGCTGATCGCCGCGCTGATCGGCGGTCTCCTCTCGAACCGGATCATCAACGCCTACGGGCAGAAGAACGCCTTCGTCATCGGCATGGGACTCTGCGTCCTCGGCGCCGCCGGCGTCGCCTTCGCGCCGAGCATCTGGGCGGTGCTGGTCTGCCGCGTCGTGATGGGCCTCGGCCTCGGCATCGACTTCCCGCTGGCGACCTCCGCCGTGGCGGAACTGCGCGGCGCCTCGTCGAAGAAGTCCGGCACCTCGGTCAACCTGTGGCAGATGGGTTGGTACCTCTCGACCACGGTCGTCTATCTGGTGCTCCTGGCGCTCGTCGCCTGGTCGGCCTCCGAGCCGATGCTGTGGCGCTGGGGCATCCTGATCGGCGCCGGCTTCGGCCTCCTGGTGATCGCCCTGCGCTGGGTCTTCCTCGGCGAATCCGCGATGTGGGCGGCCCGCGCCAACCGTTTCGATCTCTCCTGCAAGGTGCTGCGCGAACGCTACGGCGTCGCCGCCCAGGTCGCCCCCGACGCCCATGCCGAAGCCGTGACCGCGGCCAAGCTCGACGGCGCCTATCGCGTCCTGTTCGCCGGCCCCTACGCCCGCCGCACCGTGCTCGGCTGCGTCGTCGCCACCATGCAGGCGTGGCAGTACAACGCCGTCGGCGTCTACCTGCCGATGACGCTGGCCGGCATCCTCGCCGGTGGTCTCGGCAACGCGCTGTGGGGATCGGTCGCGGTCAACCTGCTGTGCGGCGTCACCGGCGGTGCGATCGGCTCGATGGTGGTGCACCGCTTCGGCGCCCGGCTGCAGTCGCTGTTCGGCTTCGCCATGGTCTTCGCCGCGCTGATCGTCCTCGGCCTGTGGGGCAAGACCAACCCGTGGTTCGCCCTGTCGCTGCTCGGCTCGATCATCTTCTTCCATTCGTCGGGCCCCGGCGGTCTCGGCATGACCATCGCCACGCTGTCCTATCCGCCGTCGCTCAGGCCCGCCGGTGTCGGCTTCGCCCGCGCCATCATGCGGACCGGGGCGATCGCCGGCCTGATCTTCTGGCCGATCCTGTGGGGCAGCTTCGGTACCGACGCCTTCTTCTGGCTCGCCGCGGTTCCCTTCGTCGGCTTCCTCACCTGCGCTCTGATCGATTGGGAGCCGATCGGCGCCGACGTCGACGCCGAGGACGCCACCGCCCTCGCCATGATCACCGGGAAGGGAGCCGCCGAATGACCTCGCTCTCGATCGGTTTCGTCGGTCTCGGCGCCATGGGCGGCGCCGTCGCCCGGCGGCTGGCCGGCGGTCCGTGGAGCCTCGCCGTCCACGATCTCTCGACGGCGGCGGTCGCCGCCGTGGTGGCGGTCGGGGCGAGCGCCGCGAAGGACGCCGCCGATGCGGTCGCCGGCCGCGACGTCGTCTTCTCCTGCCTGCCGACACCGGAGATGGTCGAGGCCTTCTGGGCCGAGCGGATCGGCGATCTGAAGCCGGGCGCGGTGGCGGTCGACCTGTCGACCATCGATCCCGGCACCTCGCGCCGGATCGCCGACCGGATCGCCGCCGAGACCGGCGCCTCCTTCGTCGCCTGCACCCTCGGCAAGACGCCGGCGCTCGCCGAGAAGGGCGAGATCCCGGTGTTCGTCGGCGGTCCGGCCCCGGCTCGGGCGGTGATCGCACCGCTCGTCGAGCGGATGTCGAACGCCGTCTTCGACATGGGCTCGGTCGAAGGGGCGACGATCTTCAAGCTGATCTCCAACCTGATCGGCATGACCAACCTCGCCGTGCTCGCCGAAGGCTGGCTCCTGGCGAAGGCCGCCGGAATCGAGCCCGCCGCCTTCGCCGCGGCGCTCGCCACCACCGGCGGTTGGTCGACGCAGGCCGGCATTCGGCTCGATTGGATGACCCGGGGCGACTTCGCGCCGCGCTTCGCCGTCGATCTCGCCGCCAAGGACCTGCGCCTGTCGGTCGATGCGGCGGCCCGGGGCGGCATCCCGGTGCCGGTCGCCTCCGCCGCGCTGTCGGTGTTCTCGCTCGCCCACGCCGCAGGCCACGGCCGCGACGACGCGGCGGCGATCGTCGCACCCCTGAGCCCCCGAACCAGCCCCCGAACCTGAAGGCGGGACGAGACCGGCGGTCGCCCACGGGCGGCCGCGCCAACCGAGAAGGGACGGCGGTCGCGTCCGACGGCGACCGACCGGCCCCCGGGTCAACCTGGAGGACACGCCTTGACCGCTCACCCCCCGTCCGATCCCGCCCACGGCGTCGGCGACAAGCAACTGCGGAAGGTCGTCGCGGCGAGCTTCGCCGGCGCTCTGCTCGAGTGGTACGACTTCTTCGTGTTCGGCACCGCCTCCGGCCTGGTCTTCGGCCGGCTGTTCTTCCCGGCGAGCGATCCCGGCCTCGCGCTGATCGCCGCCTTCGCCACCTTCGGCGTCGGTTTCTTCGCCCGCCCCCTCGGCGGCATCGTCTTCGGCCACTACGGCGACCGGGTCGGCCGCAAGGCGACGCTGATCGCCACCCTGCTGATCACCGGCACCTCGACCTTTCTGATCGGCTGTCTGCCGACGGTGGAGACCGTCGGCGTGTGGGCTCCGGTGATGCTGGTGGTGCTGCGCCTCGTCCAGGGCTTCGGGCTCGGCGGCGAATACGGCGGCGCCGCCCTGATGACCATCGAATCGGCGCCGCTCGCCCGGCGCGGCTTCCTCGGCTCGCTGCCGCAGACCGCGGCCTCGGCCGGCATCATGCTGGCGACCGGGGTCTTCGCCTTCTGCCTCTGGGTGATGGGCGAGGCGGCGTTCCTCGACTGGGGCTGGCGGATTCCGTTCCTGCTGTCGGCGGTGATGCTGGCGGTCGGCATGCAGATCCGGCTCACCACCGAAGAGACGCCGGAGTTCCTGAAGGCCCGGGCCGAGCGGGCGAAGGCCGCCGCCGGCCGGCCGCGGCCGCTGCCGATCGTCGAGCTGATGCGCCGGCACCCGCGGGAGATCGTCCTGGCCCTCGGCGCCCGCCTCGCCGAGACGGTCTCCTCCAACATCGTCAACGCCTTCGGCATCGCCTATGTCGCCAATCAGATCGGCCTCGGCCGCGAACTGCCGCTGACCGGCATGTTGATCGCCTCGGCGATCGGCATCGTCGCCTGCCCGTTGATCGGCCGGCTCTCCGACCGGATCGGCCAGCGCCGGATCTATCTGTTCGGCGCTGCGGTCTGCGTGCTGTTCATCTTTCCGTTCTTCCTGTTGCTCGGCACCGGCAGCCTGCCGGCGATCTGGCTCGCCTTCGCGATCGCCTACAACTTCGGGCCGACGATGATGTTCGCCGTCCAGCCGACGATGTTCGCCCGGATGTTCGGCACCGACGTCCGCTACACCGGCCTGTCCTTCGCCTACCAGTTCTCGGCGATCCTCGGCGGGCTCACCCCGCTGATCGCCGCGGTGCTGGTGCGCTGGGCCGGTGGCGGACCCTGGCTGGTGGCCGGATACGTGGCGGCGGTGTCGCTGGTCTCCTTCCTCTGCGTGCTGGCGATCGACGAGACCCACGCCGCTCGGCCGGTACGCGATCCTCTCACCCGGAGCTGACGATGGACGATCGGACCTCACTCCTTCTCCCCGACGACGGCCACCGCGCGGTGCGCCGTGCCTTCGACGCGCCCTGGCCGGGGCCTCGCGGTCCCGAGATCCGGCTCGCCGCCGACGACGTCGCACTCACCGTGCGCCCGGTCGACGGCTGCCGGATCGGTTCGCTCGCGTTCTTCGGACACGAGGTGCTCCGGCCCTGGACGCCGGAGCGCCGCGCCTTCCAGTACGGTTGCTTCCCGATGATCCCCTGGGTCGGGCGGCTCGCCGATGGGATCCTCGCCCATGCCGGTGAGACCCACCGGCTGCCGGTCAACAAGCCGCCGCACGCCCTCCACGGAATGGCCTGTTTCGCACCGTGGCGGACCGTCGAGGCGGCCGCCGACCGGGCGGTGTTCGCCTTCGATCTCGGCGAACCCTGGCCGTGGCGCGGCACGGTCACCCAGACCCTGAGGATCGTCGACGGCGCGCTGGAGACGAGCCTCGTGATCGAGGCCGCCGACACCGCGTTTCCGGCCGACGCCGGCTGGCATCCGTGGTTCCGCAAGGATCTCGACGGGGCGAGCGGTCGGCTCGAACTCGCCTTCGCCGCCGATTGGCAGGAGGAGCCGGGCTCGAACGAGGTGCCGACCGGCCGCCGGATCGCACCGCGCCCCGGTCCCTGGGACGATTGCTTCGGCTTCGAGAAGGGCCTGCGGGCGAAGCTGATCTGGCCGGGCCTGCTGACCCTCGACGTCGCCTCGGCGGCGCGATCGATGGTGGTCTTCGACAAGCAGCCCGACGCGACCTGCCTCAACCCGCTCTCCGGACCGCCGAACGGGGTCAACACCGCCCCGCATCTCGTCGCGCCGGGCGCCCCACTGGTGATCGAGGCCCGTTGGACCCCGAGCCGGGCGTGAACCTCGCGGGCACCGCCGATTCCGCCGGAGCGACCCGCTCCGTCCGGAACGGCGGCCGTCGCGACGTCAGACGACCCGGATGCCCCTGTCCCGGGCGTGGGCTTCCGGCTCGACGTGGATGCTGACGATCGCGCCTTCGAACTCGCCGGAGATCGCCGTCTCGATGCGATCGCAGATCGCATGCGCCTCGACCACCGTCAGCCGGTCGGGCACCACCAGATGGAAATCGACGAAGGTCGCCTTTCCGGCGTGACGGGTCCTGAGATCGTGGGCTTCGATCGCACCGGTCGCCGCGGTGGCGACGATCGCCTCGATCCGGGTCAGCGTCTCCGGCGGCACCGCCTCGTCGAGGAGGCCGGAGAGCGAGCTCGCCACCACCTTCCAGCCCGACCACAGGATGTTGAGCGCGACGACGCCGGCGAGGATCGGATCGAGGATCATCCAGCCGGTGACCACCGCCGCCAGCACGCCGATCGCCACGCCGGCCGACGAGACCACGTCGGAGAGCAGATGATGGCCGTCGGCGACCAGCGCCGGCGACCGCAGTCGACGCCCGCGGGTGATCAGCATCCAGCACCAGAGGCCGTTGAAGCCACTCGCCACACCGTTGATCAGGAGGCCGATCAACGGAGCGTCGAGCTCGTGCGGTCGCATCACCCCCTGATAGGCCTGATGCATGATCAGCAGGGCGGCGACGATGATCATCACCCCCTCCAGCACCGCGCTGAAATACTCTGCCTTGTGATGCCCGTAGGGATGGCGGTCGTCGGCGGGACGGGCCGAGACGCGGATCGCGATGAATGCGGCGATCGCCGTGGCGACGTTGACCGTGCTCTCGAGGCCGTCGGAGAGCAGCGCCACCGAGCCGGTCACCCACCAGGCCAGGAGTTTCAGGGCCAGTACGGCGATGCCGACGAAGATGCTGCCGATCGCGAGGGAGTTGGTCGAGTTCATGATCGATTCCGTCGGGAGGACGTCGGGAGGGGGCTGCCGGGGAGTTCGGCGGGAGTCAGTCGTCTTCGCCGCCGTCGGCGCCGCCGCGATGCCGATGACGGGGGCCGTGGCCGCCACCGCCGCCGCGGCCGAGGCGTTCCAGGGTCGATGGATCGAAGCGCGCCTTGGTCCGCTCGCCCGTCGGATCGATGCCGATGACCTTGTAGCAGCCGTCGTCGGAGCGGATGGCGACGTCGGTCCAGCCCTCGGCCGAGAGCTTGCGTTCCAGCGCACCGCGCGGCTGCCAGTCGGCGAGCGGCGTCGAACAGGCGCGATCGGCGAACGCCGGACCGGTCAGGGCCAGGAGCAGGCCGACGGCGATCGAGGCCGGGATCTTCACGCGCTGCCCTCCCTGTCGCGGTCCACGCTGCGCCGATGGGACCACGTTCGCCTGAAGCGAGCCTGAACGACACGTCGAATTCCCGCTCCGCGCCGGTGCGCGGCGGGATTAGACTGTCACGAAACCGAACGAGGCGACACATGCGCATCCTGGCGATCGAAGACGACACGGCGCTCGGTCGGGCGGTCCGGGATCAGATCGTCGCCGACGGCCATTCGGTCGATTGGGTGGAACGCCTCGCCGACGCCGACGCGGCGGTCCGCAGCGCCGTCTACGACCTCGTCCTGCTCGACCTGATGTTGCCCGACGGGCGGGGCCTCGACTTCCTCCGACAGCGGCGGAGCGCCGGCGACGTGACGCCGGTGATCGTGCTCACCGCCCGCGATCAGATCTCCGACCGGATCGCCGCACTCGACACCGGCGCCGACGACTACCTCGTCAAACCCTTCGACCTCGGCGAACTCTCCGCCCGGGTGCGGGCGGTCGGACGGCGCTATTCGGGCAATCCCAATCCGCTGGTGACGATCCGCGACATCGACGTCGATCTCGCCGCCCGCTCGGTCACCCGGGCCGGCCGGCCGGTGGCCCTGACCGCGCGCGAATGGTCGCTGTTCGAAGCCTTCGTGGTGCGGCCGAACCAACTCCTCTCCAAGGCGCAGCTCGAGGAGCGCCTCTATTCGTTCGACGCGGAAGTGGAGAGCAACACCATCGAGGTCTATGTCGCGCGACTGCGCAAGAAACTCGGCGCCGACATCGTCGAGACGGTGCGCGGCATGGGCTATCGGCTCGGCGGCAACGGAGAGCCGGCGTGAGCCCGCGATCCGCCACACGGCGCTGGAGCCTCGGCCGCCGCCTCGGCATCGGCCTCGCCGTCGCCGTCAGCGTGCTCTGGCTCGCCGCGATCGTCACCGCCGGGCTGGTCGTCCGTCGCGAGATCGACGAGGTCTTCGACGGTGCGCTCCAGGAGGTGGCCCAGCGCATCCTGCCGCTGGCCTATTCGGAGGTGCTGTCGCAGGAGGCCGACGCCACCGCCCAGCACATGCCGCCGATCGGCCCGCATCGCGAGTACATCACCTACGTGGTGCGCGATGCCGCCGGCAACGAGTTGCTGCAGTCCTCCGACGCCGAACCGGAGCGGATCCCCAAGGGGCTGACGCCGGGGTTCCACTCGGTCGGCGGTCTGCGCCTCTATGTCGAGGCGGCGGTGCGCGAGACGATCTGGATCACTTCGGTCGAGGACCTCGCCCATCGCGAGGGTACGGTGCGCGGCGCGGTGCTGGCGATGGTCTGGCCGCTCGCCGTGCTCGGGCCGATCGCGCTGCTCGCCGCGGTCTTCGTCGGCCGCACGACGCTCCGGCCGATCGTCGCCTTCCGCGAGAAGATCGAGGCGCGCGGGCGCGGCAATCTCTCGCCGCTCGGGGCCGACGGTCTGCCCGACGAGTTCGCTCCGGTCGCCGGCGCGGTCGATGCGCTGATCGAGCGGTTGCGCGGTGCGCTCGAAGCCGAACGCAGCTTCACCGCCAACAGCGCCCACGAACTGCGCACCCCGATCGCCGCCGCACTCGCCCAGACCCAACGCCTCCTCGCCGAGACCGAAGACGAGGCGTTGCGCGAGCGCGCCCGTGCCGTCGCGGCCTCGCTGCGCCGTCTGGCGAGCCTGTCGGAGAAGCTCCTGCAACTGGCCAAGGCCGAAGGCGGCGGACTGATCGCCGAGACGCCGATCGGACTGGGCCGCGTCCTCGCGCTGGTGATCGAGGAGATCGACCGGCGCCTCGACATCGCCGACCGGTTGGATCTCGACGTCCCCGCCGACGGTGGTCCGCTCGTCGACATCGACGCCGATGCCTTCGCCGTGCTCGCCCGCAATCTCGTCGAGAATGCGCTGAAGCACGGCACGCCGGAGGGGCGTGTCGCGGTGCGGCTCGACCGCGAGGGCCTGGTGGTGGAGAACGACGGCGAGCCGGTTCCCGCCGAGCGTCTGGCCCGGCTCACGCGGCGCTTCGAGCGCGGTCCGACGACCGCCGAAGGCGCGGGGCTCGGTCTCGCGATCGTCGCCGCGGTCTGCCGCGGCGCGGAGATGCGCCTCGACCTCGCTTCGCCGATCCCGGGGCGCGCCGACGGCTTCCGCGCCCGGGTCGACTTCGGCGAGCGCGGCCCGCGAACCTGACGCGAGGCTGAACGCCGATCGCATCGCGCTTCAGGTCCCCGTCAGGCACGGGGGCGAGGGTGGTCCCGTTCGATGACGAACCGGAGACCTCCGATGAAGACCTCCTTCCTGCTCACCGCCGCTCTGCTCGTCGGCGCGACCGCCGTCGGTACGGCGCTCGCCGCCGGCGTCCCGGGCGTCCCGGTCGTTCCCGCGAACGACACTCGCACCTGCGTCGACCCCGGCGACCGCGCCGCCTGTGCCGAGGGCGCCCGATTCCGCGTCGCCGACCGAGGCGACGGCCACGGCCGCCGCGAACATCGGCGCGACCGTCACCGCCACCACGGCGACGACGACGACGACGATCGTGGCCGCTGCGACCGGGACGGCGGCGGGATCCGCCCGCGCCTGCCGGTCACCGGACCGACCGACCCGGCCGCCCCGGTCCCCGACAACGGGCTCTTCCAGGGCAAGGCCCGGCCCAAGGTCGAAGTGAACTGATCCGACGCGCCCGAGAAACGAGATCCGACCGATGAAACGCGCTCTTTCGACCCTCGCCGTCACCGCCGCCTTCGTCCTGCCGAGCGTGGCGGCGGCCAGGCCGATCACCCTGGAGACCACCCTGAAGTCCTACGGCGGTCCCGGCGCCTATGTCGTGCTGTGGGTCGCCGACGCGAACGGCCGCTACAAGGGCACCCTCTGGATGGCCGGCGACGTCGCCAAGTACTGGCGCCACCTCACCGATTGGCAGCGCGCCTCGGGCGGGCGGGCGGCCGAGGTCGACGGCATCACCGGCGCCAGCATCGGCTCCGGCAAGACACTGAAGATCACCGTCGACGTCGCCGATGCTCTGATCGACGCCGGCTACACCGTCCACGTCGACACCTCGGTCGAAGACGGTCGCGACAACCCGTCCGAGATCGTCGCCCCGCTCTCCGCCGCCCAGGTCGGCAAGCCGCTCGCCGGCAGGGGCTACGTCAAGTCCTTCAAGGTCTCGTTCTGAGGAGGACCACGATGTTGCGACGTCTCCACTCGCTGCCGGGCCTCGTGCTCGCCCTGCTCCTCGTCGCGGTCGCCGTCACCGGTGCGGCGCTCTCGGTGGTTCCGACGCTCGATCGGTGGACGACGCCGGCGATCGAGCGCGGCGTCTCCGTCGCCGCCCTGGCCGAAGCGGTCGCGGCGCGTCACGAGGCGGTCTCGACCATCCGGGTGCGTTCGACGGGCGTCGTCACCGCCGCCTACACCGACGGCGAGACCAGCGGCGTCGAACGCATCGATCCGGCGACCGGCGCCGGTCTCGGCGAACAGCGCGTCTCTCCGACCGTCCGCTTCCTCACCGATCTGCACCGTGCTCTGGCCTTCGGCGAGACCTGCCGTACGGCGGTCGCGGTGGGCGGCGTCGCGATGCTGATTCTGGCCCTGACCGGTCTGCCGCTCACCGCCCGGCGGCTCGGCGGCTGGCGGTCGTTCTTCGGCCCGATCCGCGGCCACGGCGCGGAGCGGCTGCACGGCGAACTCGCCCGGCTGGCGGTGGTCGGGCTGCTCCTCTCCTCGCTCACCGCCGCCTGGATGTCGGCCTCGACCTTCGGCTTCCTGCCGGAGCGCGGCGGCGATCTGCCGGCGGTCACCGCCTCCGAAGCGGCGCCGTCGCCGGTCGGCGGACTGGCGGCCCTGAAGGCGGTCGACGTCGCCGATCTCGACGAACTCGGCTTTCCCGAGCCGGGCGTCTCCGGCGACGTCTTCCGTCTGACGAGCCGGGCCGGCGAGGCTGCGATCGACCCGGCGACCGGCGAGACGCTGGCCTTCGTTCCGGCGACCCTCTTCGACCGGATCGACCGGATCGTCCGGATGCTCCACACCGGCCGCGGTGCCTGGGCGGTCGGCCTCGTCCTCGGCCTTTCGGCCGCCGCGGTGCCGGTGCTCGCCGGAACCGGCGTGTCGATGTGGTATCGCCGTCGGAAGCTCGCCGCGCCGCGCCGTGCGACGACGAGCGTCCCGGCCGCGACCGCCGACACGGTGATCCTGGTCGGCAGCGAGACCGGGTCGACCCGGGGCTTCGCCGACACCCTCGCCGGTGCTCTGACCGCCACCGGTCACCGTGTCCACGTCGCCGACATGAACGATCTCGACGAGGCCCACACCCGCGCCGAACGGCTGTTGATCCTGACCTCGAGCTGGGGCGACGGCGGTGCGCCGGCCAGTGCCTCCCGGTTCCTCGATCGGCTCGCTTCGGCCTCCGGCCGTCCGCCGGTCGCGGTCCTCGGTTTCGGCGACCGCAACTATCCCGACTTCTGCGGCCATGCGCGGACCGTCGCGCGGGCCCTGGCGGCGGCCGGGTTCCCCGAGCTCCTCGACACCAAGCGCATCGATCGCCGGTCGGCGCAGGAGTTCGCCCGCTGGGGGCAGGACCTCGGCCATGTTCTCGGTCACGACCTCGTCCTCGAACACGTCGCCGAACCGGCGAAGACCGGTCCGCTCGAGCTGGTCGGCCGCGAGGACTACGGCGAGGCGGTCGGTGCGCCGGTCGCGATCCTGCGCTTCGCGGCTCCGTCGGGGCGGCGCGGCCGGCCGGGTCGGCTGCCGGACTTCGCCGCCGGCGATCTCCTCGGCATCGTGCCGCCGGGCGAGATCGTGCCGCGGTTCTACTCGCTCGCCTCGTCGACCGCCGACGGTGTGGCCGAGATCTGCGTCCGGCTGATGCCGGGCGGCGTCTGCTCGGGCTTCCTGCACGGGCTCGCCGCCGGCGGCCGGATCGACGCCTTCGTCCGGCCCAATCCGAGCTTCCACCCGGCGGCGGGCCGTACGCCCCTGATCCTGATCGGCGCCGGCACCGGCATCGGCCCGCTCGCCGGCTTCGTCCGGGCGAACGACGGCTCGCGCCCGGTGCACCTCTACTGGGGCGGCCGCAGCCCTGCCTCCGACTTCCTCTACGAGCACGAACTCGCTCGCCATCTCGCCGAGAAGCGGCTGACCTCGCTGACCACCGCCTTCTCGCGCGATCCGACCGCCGGCGCCCATGTCCAGGACCGCATCGCCGCCGATGCCCCTCGGCTGCGCGAACTGATCCGCCAGGGCGGGCAGATCCTGGTCTGCGGCAGCCGCGACATGGGGGCCGCGGTGACCCGGACGCTCGACACGGTGGTCCGGCCGCTCGGTCTCGACCTCGCCACGCTCCGGGCGGGAGGACGCTATGTGGAAGACGTCTACTGATCCCTTCGCGATCGTCGGCGCGGGCCTCTCCCGGCGGGCCTTCAACGGTCCGGCGATGGGGGCGCGCTGGTCGGCGGTGGTCTTCGTCGACGACGATTTCGACGGCGAGGCCTTCGCCGCGGCCCTCGCCGAAGCGGTCGAAGAGGTCGAGCGCCAGATGTCCCGCCACCGCCGCGAGAGCGATCTGGAGCGGCTGAACCGGGCGCCGCTCGGCGTCTGGCAACCGGTGCCGGCGATGCTGATGGAGGTGCTGGAGGCGGGCATCGCGATCGGCGAGGCGTCGGGTGGCACCTTCGACATCGGGGTCGGCGATCTGGTCCGGGCCTGGGGATTCGGGGCCGGGGAGGGGAGCGCCCTCACCGGCGCGACCGCCGGATCGATCGCCCGTGGCGAGGGGATCGCGCCGAAGACGCTCGAACTCGATCGCCTCGGCGGCCGGGTCCGCCGCCACGCGGCCCGCACGATCGATCTGTCGGGCATCGCCAAGGGCTACGGTGTCGACCGCATGGCGCGGGTCGCGGCCGACTTCGGCGTCGCCGCCTTTCTCGTCGGCATCGACGGGGAGATGCGGGCGCACGGCCGCAAACCCGACGGGCGCGCCTGGGCGGTCGGCCAGGAGAAGCCGGACCCGACAGTGCGCGAGCTGCTCGGCGTCGTCGAACTCGTCGACGCGGCGGTGGCGACCTCCGGCGACTACCGTCATTTCCGGGAGATCGGCGGCCGCCGTGTCTCCCACACGATGGATCCGCGCCGGGGCGCACCGATCGCCGGCGATCTCGTCCAGGCGACGGTGATCGCGCCCGACTGCATGACCGCCGATGCCTGGGCGACGGCGCTGATGGTCGCCGGTCTCGACGACGGCGAAGCGCTGGCGCGGCGCCGCGGTCTCGGGGCGATCTTGGTGGGGCGGAGCGGCGAGGTGCGGACGACCCTGTGACGTCACCGCCGCGCCGTGTCGGCGGCCGGCTCAGGTCCGCCCGGCCAGGACGGTCGCCAGATGCCGGGCTTCGGTGACCAGCGCGGCGGTCAGCGGCGGCTGCGGATCGCGTCGCCCGACCACCAGACCGACCAGATTGGCGACTTCCGGGGCGACGATCGGAATGCACCGGACGGTCTGGGGGAACCCGAGTTCCTCCGCCATGACCCGCGGCATGATCGTCGACCACTGTCCGGTGCGCACGTGACCGGCGATCACCTCGATCGAACTCGTCTCCAGCAGCGGATCGACCCGGCAACCGACTTCGCGGAGCACGCGGTCGATGATCCGGCGATTCTGCATCGAGGGGGTCAGCAGGCAGAGCGGCAGCGTCGCCACTTCTTCCCAGGTGATGGTCGGGCGATCGCCGAACGGATGGCTCTCGGACGTCACCAGGTGGTGGCGTTCGCGGTAGAGCGGCACTTCCGAGACCCGGCCGAGCGGTTCGTTGTCGAGATAGGTGATGCCGGCGTCGACCTCGAGATTCTCGATCAGCGACAGCACTTCGGTCGAGGTGTGCGACGAGACGGTCAGCTTGATCCCGGGGTGGCGGGTCCAGAAGGCCGAGGTCAGGCGCGAGATCACCGGCAGCACGGTCGGGATCACCGCGAGCCGCAGGTGTCCGGTCAGCCCCTGCTTCATCGTCTCGATGTCGGCCCGCATCGCCCGGGTGTCGCCGACGATGCGGCGGGCCCACTCGAGCACCCGGTCACCTTCCGGGGTGAAGCCGAGAAACCGCGCGCCGCGGTCGACCAGCGGTACGCCGAGCATGGATTCCAATTGTTTGATCGCCGCGGACAGGTTCGGCTGCGAAACCCCACACACCTGTGCGGCGCGACCGAAATGCTTCTCGCGGGCCAGAGCCAAGAGGAATTCGAGCTTTTCGTGCATGGCTCGCCGATCTTTTGTTTTCGGACGTTGGAGGGAGCCTATTTCATTTCAGTTCGAGGGGTCGAGAGGCCGGGTGCCGATATCGTGTTTCGGAATTTCGGTCACCTTGGGAGTGTTACAAGGTTCGCGCGCTCGGGCGCCCCCTCGGATCGGCGTCGCCCGGCTCCGGAGAGATCGCGCCCACCGCGCCGTCCATCGCCGCGAACAGGCCGAGACGGGCCTGCGCGTCGTCCTCGTCGAGGCATTCGAGCAGGAAGCCGCAATGGGCGATTCCCCAGCGCCCGACCAGCCG
>CALFRR010000090.1 GCA_937919435.1 uncultured Alphaproteobacteria bacterium
CTCGGCGCTGCACAAGTCGGTGCGCGGCTCGGATCCCGACGCCGCCCTCTACTGGTACGCGCGGATGCTGGAGGCCGGCGAGGACGTGCTGTTCCTCGCCCGCCGGATCGTCCGCATGGCGGTCGAGGACGTCGGGCTGGCCGATCCCCAAGCCCTGGTCGTCGCCAACGCGGCCAAGGACGCCTACGACTTCCTCGGCAGTCCCGAAGGCGAACTGGCGATCGCCGAAGCGCTGGTCTACGTCGCCACCGCGCCCAAGTCGAACGCCGTCTACACCGCGCTGAAGGCCGCCCGCCGGCTCGCCGCCGACGGCGGGTCGCTGTCGCCACCGAAGCACATCCTCAACGCCCCGACCAAGCTGATGAAGGCGGAGGGCTATTCGGACGGTTATCTCTACGACCACGATCAGCCCGACGCTTTCTCCGGTCAGGACTATTTCCCCGAGAAGCTCGGCCGTCGCCGGTTCTACGACCCGCCCGAGCGCGGCTTCGAGCGCGAGATCAGGAAGCGTCTGGAGTGGTGGGCGAAGCTCCGGCGCGAGCGCGGCGGCGGATCCGGGACGTGATCCGCACGCCTGCCCCGTCCGCCCACCCGCCGCGGCCCGCCTCATCGGGCGCCGGCTCCCCCGTCTCCCGTGGAGGGACCCGATGTCGCGTGCCGTCTTCCTGGTCGTTCTGCTGTTCTGTCTGCCGGCCCGGGCCTTCGAGGCGGGTCTGGCGCGTCTGTCCACCGCCGACCGGGTGCCGTTCGACACCTGGGTCTGGTATCCGACCGAAACGGCGGAGACACCGCTCGCCCTTGGTCCGTTCACCCTCTCCGCCGCCCGCGAGGCGCCGCCCGCCGCCGGACGTTTTCCGGTGGTCCTGCTGTCGCACGGATCGGGCGGAACCCCGCTCTCGCATCGCGAACTCGCCGCCGCGCTCGCCCGCGCCGGCCACGTCGTGGTGGCGCCGGTCCATGTCGGCGATTCCGCCGGCCGACTGGACGGCCGCGATTCCGGCCGCGCCTACGTCGATCGCCCGCGTCAGGTCGTCCTCGCCGAACGGGCGGTGGAGAAGAGCCCGCTGCTGGCGCCGCATCTCGACCCCGCCCGACGGCTCGCGGTCGGCTACTCCGCCGGCGGCTACACGGCGCTGGTGCTCGCCGGGGCGGCGCCGGACTTCGGCCGATTCCGCACCCATTGCGCCGCTCACCCCGAAGACCGCGCGGCCTGCGGCATCGCCGGCGCGAACGTCCCGGTGCCGGCGGTGCCCGCCGAATGGTTCGCCCGCGAGCCGCGGCTCTCGGGCCTGGTGGTCATCGATCCGCTGGCGGTTCCCTTCGACCGGGCCGGTCTGGCCTCGGTCACCCAACGACTTCTGTTGGTCCGGCCCGAGGACGATTCCTTCATGCCCGCCGGTCCCAATGCGGAGGCGCTGGCCGCTGCGCTGCCGCGGCCGCCCGAGCGGTCGACCACCGCCGGACGCCACTTCGTGTTCGTCGATCCCTGCCCGCCGTCACTCGCCGCGGCCGAGCCGCTGATCTGTTCCGATCCGCCCGGCGTCGATCGGGCGCGCATTCACCGCGATCTCGAGGCGGCGATCGTCGCCTTCTTTGCCGGGGCCCGTTGAGGCCGGCCGGATCGCGGCGGCGGCCGAGAAGCGGCGGGCGGGAGCCGATCGCCCGCCGCCTGCCGCTCGCGTCTCAGTTCGCCGCCACGATCAGCCGGCCGTCCTTCCTGGCGCCGCCGTCGCGGGTCAACCGGCCGCGAGCGCGGATCTCCGCCACCACTTCGTTGCGATAGACGAAGCCGGTGTCGCGCTTGGCGTACTTCGTCAGGTCGTGGCCGACGATGCCCTTCGGCAGGCCGCCGCCGATCTCCCGCCCGTTCCAGGCTTCGGCGAAACCGCCGTTGCCGATGTAGCTGCCGACCGCCAGCCGGAACGGCCGATCGAGCACCTCTTCGATCTTCCGGCCGGCGAGGGTGATGTCGACCGCCTTCGCCTCGGTCGCCGAAGCGCCCAGCGCGATCCGATAGCGCACGCCCGACGAGAAGTGCAGGAAGCCGCGGCTGACGTAGCTCTTCAGATCGATCGCCGAAGCGCCGGTCGTCTCTTCCGGACGGACGATCCGCTTGGCGTTGGACTCGAGCATATCGCGGACGTCGCGGCCGGTCACCGTCAGGATCTGGATCGAATCGGCGAAGGGCATCACCTGGAACCAGTCGCCGAAGGTGATCGCGCCCTTCGCCGGCACCCCGGCGACCAGACCGGTGGCGTTGAACGCGGCGAAGTCGACGGCCCCGTCCGGGAACTGCGCCGAGCGGGCGACCAGCAGATCGTTCATCAGCCCGGCGATCGCCGTCTCGCCGACGTAGCGGTCGGCCTGGGTACGTTCGGTGCCGATCGTTTCGTCGGCGTCGACCTCGGCGATCGGATCGAGCAGACGCCCGTCGAGTTTCTCGACCAGCGGCGCCACGACGAGGCCGTGGAACGCCTCGTCCCAGTCGCCGTCCTGCTGGAAACCGGCCGCCTTCGGATCGCCGGCGGGGACCCGCCGATCCGATTTCTTCAGCGCGACCAGCCGTGCCGCCGGGGCGACCAGCCGCGTGCCGGCGGGCTCGATCGCCAGATCGAACCGCGCCTCGCCGAGATGGCTGCCGTGGAAGCCGGCCTGGACGATCATCACTCGGCCGGCGACGAGGTTGCTCGGCTCCAGCCCGTCGGCGTTGAGGGCGGTGTGGGTGTGGCCGCCGACGATCAGCACCGGCTTGTCGGTCAGTTCGGCGCAGAGTTCGGCGAGCCGCGTGTCGCCGCCGGCGAGCCGCCGTTCTGCCCCGCCCGCCGCCGCGCCGCTGCCCGAGCCGCCGTAGCCGAGATGGGAGAGGACGATCACCACGTCCGAGATCGCCGCCAGCGCCGGCAGCACGTTGCGGATGACGGCGAGCGGATCGGCGACCGACAGTCCCGGGTTCTCGCGGGTGCCGGTGCGGGTGTCCTCCGGCGTGGTCAGTCCGACGAGGCCGATCCGGAGACCCTTGGCGAACCCGAGCAGGATCGGGTGGACGTGCCGGCCGCGCACCAGATGGGCGGTGTCGGCGACGTTGGCGGACAGCGCCGGCAGGTCGCCGTTGCGCGACAGGAGGTCGGCGAGCACCGCGGTGCCGCGATCGAACTCGTGGTTGCCGAGCACCGCCGCATCGACCCCCGATACCACGAAGGAGCGGTAGGAGGGATGGACGATCGTCTCTTCGGGGGTGAAGGCGAGGAGCTCGTCGAGCAGGCTGCCGGTCTGGTCGTCGCCGCCGGAGAGGAACAGGACGATCTCGTCCGCATCAGCCGCGGCGCGCTTCTCCCGAACCGCCTTGACCATCTGGGCGAACAGCCGGCTCTCGCCGCGCGCCGGATGCGGCAGAGTGACGTTGTTGTGCAGGTCGTTGAAGTGCATCACCGTCAGCCGCCGCGCCGTGCCCGGGGCGAGCCGCGCGTCGGGCGGCGCCACCAGACGGCCGACCGGGCCGGCGATCGGATCGACGTCGAAGCGCCACAGACGGTCGAAGGCGCCGACCGGATTGGGCGGCATACGAAGCGGCACGGCTTCGGCGGTCGCCGCCGGGGTGGCCGCGGCGGCGGCGGACGCGACCGAAAACGGCCGGCCGGGCTCGGCGGCGGTGACGAAGGGGGAGGCGGCGACGCCGGCGAGAAGGTTGCGGCGGGAGAGGTGGACCATCGGAACGATTCCCTGAGGGACGGTCCCTCCGACCATACGGAGGGAGCCCCGGGATCTTCGTCCGCGCACTTTGCAGCGACATGACGCTACGGTCGGCGGATCGCCTCGCCCCGCCGGTCGCGGTCGCTCCGCCCCCGGCGTATCGGCGCCTCGGGGCCCCCGGTGCGTCAGCGCCTCAGTGCCCAGGCGTCGCCGACCTTCCTGGTGACGATCGCCGCGATCACCGCCTTGGCGACGTCGCCGGGGACGAAGGCGAGCGAGCCGAAGAACGCCTTGGAGAAGCCGATTCCGGTGACCAGCGCCAGCCAGCCGATGCCGCAGGCGTAGAGCACCACCACCACGCCGAGCACCGCCGCGGCGACGAGTCCGACGAAGCGGACGGCGGCGGTGTTCTCCGGCCGGTCGAAGCGTTCGGCGATCCACCCGGCGACGAAGGCCGACGGCACCCAGCCGAACAGGAAGCCGGCGGTCGGTCCGGCATAGACCGGCAGTCCGCCGCGTCCACCGGCCAGCACCGGCAGACCGATGCCGACCAGCACGATCACCACGATCGGCGCCAGAGCCCCCCGCTTCGCGCCGAGGATCAGTCCGGCGAGCATCACGCCGAGCGACTGCAGGGTGATCGGCACGCCGAAGGCGAGCGGCAGCGCCGGCACCGTACCGAGCGCGACGATCACCGCGGCGAAGAGGGCGACGAGGCCGATGTCACGGGTGGTCATGGAGATCTCCAGGCATCTGCGAAGGGGAGGGAGCACCGCCCATGGGCGACGTCGGCGAGCGGGAACGGTCGGGGCGCGGCGGCGGGAAGCCGCGGGCGTCGATCGCCTCGGCCACCCGTTCGGCGCGGACCAGGATGCGGACGATCAGCGGCACCGCGAGCGCCACCGGGTTCGCCGCGAGGCCGCGCACCGCCTGCGCCTCGCGGATCGCGGCGATCTCCTGGCCGACCAGCGGCACGAAGCGGATCGCCAGAGTGAGGGTCAGCGCGGCCCTCGGCGCATCGACGAGGCCGGCCCGGTCGAAGGGCGCCAGCGCCCGCTCGAAGGTGTCGGCGAGTTCGGCCGAGGTGGTGGTCAGCGTCACCGCCACCGCGAAGGCGAGCAGCGCGGCGAGCCGCAGCACCACGACCAGCGCGGTCTCGGCATCGACCAGCAGCAGGTCGGCGAGACCGACCAGAGCGATGGTGATCGCCGGCACCGCGATCTGGTGCAACAGCACCGCCGGCGGCCGCCCGGTGGCGAGCATCGCGGCGGCGCCGAAGGGCAGGGCGGCGGCGAGCAGGGCAGGGTTCGAAACGAAGAACAGGAGCGTCGCGACGATCGCCAGACCGGCGAGCTTGCCGCCGGCGGGCAGCCGGTGGAGCAGCGTCGTGCCGGTCTCGCCGATCCCGTCGATCATGCCGCCCGCTCCCGGTAGACGGCGAGCGCCCGGGCCGGCCGATCGTCGGCGACCACCCGGCCGGCCTCCATCACGATCACCCGGTCGAAGTCGGCCAGCAGCTCGAGGTCGTGGGCGACGACGATCGCCTGTTCCGGCATCACCCGCAGCACATCTTCGAGGCGATTCCGGTTCCTGAGGTCGAGCTGCGAGGTCGGCTCGTCGAACAGCACCGTCTTCGGACCGAGCGCCAGCACCCCGGCGAGCGCGACGAGCTGCTTCTCACCGCCGGAGAGCTCGTGGATCCGGCGTTTCGCGAAACCGCCGATGCCCAGCCGGTCGAGTGCCGCCGCGACCCGCGCCGCCGTCTCGCGCCGGTCGAAACCGTGGTTCTTCAGCCCGAAGGCGAGATCCTCGGCGACGATCGGAAAGACGATCTGATTGTCGGGGTCCTGGAACAGGAAGCCGGTCGTGGCGCGGACCGCCCGCGCCTCTGCGATCGCGTCGCGCCCGTCGACCGTGATCCGCCCGCCGGTCGGCCGGACGAGACCGACGATCGCCTTGAGCAGCGTCGATTTTCCCGACCCGTTGAGCCCGACGATGCCGATCCGGTGCTCGGCGAGGGTCAGAGAGACGGCCTCGAGGGCGCTGCGGCCCTCGCGGACCACGTCGACCTCGGAAAAGACGATCGTCTGGGCGACCATCGGTCGGTCGTTCGTCGCGCGCCGGTCGTCCGGCGGCTCGGATGGGCTCATCTCCACCTCGCGCCTGCCGCGGGTCAACAGCGGCGGGGACTGTTTGGGCAGCGGGCGGACGAGAGTCAAGCAACCGCGTTCCATGTCCGTGGTGCGGGCCGGATCCGCCGAAAATGCGGGCCGAGGGTGACGCCGCGGTGCGGATCGTGCTTAAGAAGGCGCGGGAGCTTCTCTGCGGAACACGCCATGCCGATGTCGCTCATCACTCAGATCCAGTTCGTCTGCCTCGTCTTCGTCGGCGGTGGCATCGGCGCCGTCGCCCGTTACGGCACGACGCTGGCGTCGGTGGCGCTGTTCGGGCCGCATTTCCCGTGGGGGACGCTCACCGTCAACGTCGTCGGCTCGGCGGTGATGGGCGCCTTCGCCGGTCTCCTGATGACCCGGGCGCCAGGGACCGGTTCGGATGCCTTCCGGCTGTTCTTCATGACCGGCATCCTCGGCGGCTTCACCACCTTCTCGGCGTTCTCGCTCGATGCCCTGGTGCTCTGGCAGCGCGGCGCCACCGCGACCGCGATCGGCTACGTGCTCGCCTCGATCGGCCTGTCGGTTCTGGCGCTGGCGGTGGCGCTGTTCGCCGTCCGCAACGCCGTCGCCTCCTGAAAACGCGGTTCTTCGGGCCTTCGCGCCCGAGAACGACGTCGTCGGGCTTGCACCCGGCCGCCGTTTCCGCCATCACGTGGGCTTCCCCCGAGAGGAGCGTCATGGCGACGGTCGAAACCATCATCGTCGGCGAGGACGAGGCCGGAATGCGCCTCGATCGCTGGTTCAAGGCCCATTACCCCGGTCTCGCCTTCGGCGCGCTGCAGAAGCTCGCCCGAACCGGACAGGTGCGCGTCGACGGCAAGCGCGTCGACACCTCCGCTCGGGTGGTGCCCGGCCAGGCCGTCCGCGTTCCGCCGCTGCCCACCGACCTGAAGGACGAGCGCCCGCGGAAGGACACCGCCGAGCCGCTGGAGGGCGATGCCGCCTTCCTCACCTCGCGCATCCTCTTCGAGGACGCCGACGTGATGGTGCTGAACAAGCCGGCCGGCCTCTCGGTGCAGGGCGGTTCCGGCGTTACCCGTCACGTCGACGCGATGCTCCAGAGCCTCGCCGACAAGAAGGGGCAGGTGCCCCGACTGGTCCACCGCCTCGACAAGGACACCGCCGGCTGTCTGGTGATCGCCAAGCGCCGGCTGGTCGCCGCGACCCTCGCCGCCACCTTCCGCTCGCGTTCGGCCCGCAAGATCTACTGGGCGCTGGTCGCCGGGGTGCCTCACCCCAAGCAGGGCAAGATCTCGACCTGGCTCGCCCGCGACGAGGAGAACGACGGCGAGACCATGCGCATCGCCCGCCACGGCGAGGACGGTGCGGCGCACGCCCTGACCCACTATTCGGTGGTCGACACCGCCGGCCAGAAGCTCGCCTGGCTGAGCCTCAAGCCGACCACCGGCCGCACCCATCAGCTGCGCGCCCACACCGCCCACATCGGCCACCCGATCGTCGGCGACCCGAAGTACTTCGACAAGCGCGACTGGGAACTGCCCGGCGGCATGCAGAACAAGCTGCATCTGCTCGCCCGCCGCATCACCCTGCCGCATCCGTCGGGCCGCGGGATCATCGACGTCACCGCGCCGCTGCCGCCGCACATGCGCCAGTCGTGGAACCTGCTCGGCTTCGACGCCGCGTCCTACGATCCCGACATCGAGGAGGCGATCGGCGACTGACGCCGGCGGCAGGGCCATGGAGCGCGTCGTCCACACGAGCGAGAAGGGGATGCGGCTCGACCGCTTCCTCCGCATCCATTGCCCGGAGCTGCCGCACGGCGCCGCGATCGGTCTGCTGCGCTCCGGCCGGCTCTCGGTCGACGGCCGCCCGTTCCGCCTCGCCGACGGCCTCACCCCGGGCCAACGGGTCCGGATCGCCGACGCGGCCCCGGCGAGGGCCGCAGCGAAACCCGGAGCGAAGCCCGCGCCGGCTCCCGATCCCGACCGGGTCGCCGCCGCCCGCGCCCGGCTCGACGCGATCACCCTCCACGCCGACGCCGATCTGATCGTCTTCGACAAGCCGTCGGGTCTGCCGGTCCATCCGGGCTCGCGCACCTCCGACAATCTCGACGATCTGCTGACGCTCCTCGTCGACGAGGGTGGCGAGCGGCCGCGGCTCGTCCACCGGCTCGATCGCGAGACCTCCGGCGTGATCCTCGCCGCCCGCACCCGCGCGGTGGCGGCGAAGCTCGGCCGCGCCTTCGAGACCCGGGCGGTCGCCAAGACCTATCTGGCGGTGGTCGAGGGGGTGCCCGAGGATACCGAAGGGCGGATCTCCCTGGCGCTCGCCCCGCGCGAGACGGCGAAGGGCGGTCGGATGGTGGCGGTCGCCGCCGATGCCCCCGGAGCGATTCCCGCCGAGACCGAATGGCGGCTGCTGGCGAGCGCGGCGGATCGCGGCTCGGCGCTGCTCGAGCTCCATCCCGCCACCGGCCGACGTCATCAGTTGCGCGCCCATCTCGCCGCGATCGGTCATCCGATCCTCGGCGACGGGCTCTACGGCCGGCGCGGCGCAGCGTCGCGGTTGATGCTGCACGCCCGTCGATTGGTGGTGCCGACCCCGCGCGGCGGCCGTCTCGAGGTCGCAGCCCCGGTCCCGGAGGCGTTCCTGACGCTCTTTCCGGCGGCCGGCGAGGCGTGAACATGACGATTGTGACGTCTTCGTATCGGTATTGTCACGTGACTGTCATGGCACTCGACGAAAGTGCCCCCCGACGGCGACCGGCCTGCGAGGTCGTCGGCGCGCTCCCGAACCGCAACGGCGGCGACGGAGCTCAACCGCAATGGGGAACGACAATGCTCGACGCGTACGCTCAGATGCGCCGCACCACTCTGGCCCTCGCCGCCCTCGGCTTCATCGCCTCGACGGGCGCGGCGCTGGCCGTCGACTTCACCGGTGCCGGCGCGTCCTTCCCGGCGCCGGTCTATACCGCCTGGGGCGCCGACTACAAGGCGAAGGCGGGTTCCGCGCTCAACTATCAGTCGATCGGCTCCGGCGGCGGACAGAAGCAGATCCTCGCCCGCACCGTCGACTTCGGCGCCTCCGACGCGCCGATGGAGACCAAGCAGCTCACCGACGGCAAGCTGCTGCAGTTCCCGACCGTGATCGGGTCGGTGGTGATGATCGTCAACCTCGAGGGCGTCAAGCCGAACGAGCTGAAGCTCGACGGCGCCACCCTCGCCGACATCTATCTCGGCAAGATCGCCAAGTGGAACGACCCGGCGATCGTCAAGCTGAACCCGGACGTCAAGCTGCCCGACCTCGCCATCCAGCCGGTCTATCGCTCGGACGGCTCGGGCACGACCTACGTCTACACCAGCTATCTCTCCGAGATTTCGGCCGACTGGAAGGCCAAGGCGGGTGCTTCGACCTCGGTCTCGTGGCCGGCGGGCAACGGCGCCAAGGGCAACGACGGCGTCGCCGGCGCGGTCAAGAACGCCAAGGGCGCGATCGGCTACGTCGAGTACGTCTACGCCGCCTCCAACGGCCTGACCACGACCAAGCTCGCCAACAAGGCCGGCAAGTTCGTCGAGCCGACGGTCGCCTCCTTCCAGGCCGCCGCCGCCAACGCCGACTGGAAGAACGCCAAGGACTTCGCCGCGTCTATGATCGACACCGCCGGCGACGCCACCTGGCCGATCGTCTCGGCGACCTTCATCCTGCTGCCGAAGGACCCGAAGGACACCGCCGCCTCGCTCGAGGTGATGAAGTTCTTCGACTGGGCCTACAAGGACGGCGGTGCCGTCGCCGAGAAGCTCCACTACATCCCGCTGCCGACCGCCGTGCAGGACGAAGTCCGCAAGGCCTGGAAGGCGGAGATCAAGGACGCCTCCGGCGCCCCGGTCCTGAAGTGATGCGCAGGGCCGGCGCGGGGAGGGCGATCCCCCTCCGCGCCGGCCTTCTTCCGGCGGCGATCGCCGCCGATCCGCCGTCCGGGGCGACCCGCACGGCACCGTGCCGACGGAGCGACCGTTCGTGACCGATCAGACCCTCTCCTCACCGAGCGACTTCGCCGCATCGACCCCGCCGTCGATCTTCCGCGGTGGCAAGCAGGCCGCCGACGCGACCTTCCGGTGGGCGCTGTTCGCCTGCGGCGCGTTGGTACTGGTGGTTCTCGGGGCGATCCTGATCCAGCTGTTCTTCGGCGGTCTGCCGATCCTGGTCGCCGAGGGGCTGGACTTCTTCACCTCGTCCGACTGGAACCCGGTGACCGAGCGCTACGGCGCGGTGGTGATGCTCTACGGCACGCTGGTGACCGCGGTGATCGCGGTGGTGATCGGCGTTCCCGTCTCCTTCGGCATCGCCTTCTTCCTGACCGAGGTGGCGCCGATCCCGGTGCGCCGGCCGATCGGTACGGCGATCCAGCTGCTCGCGGCGGTTCCCTCGATCATCTTCGGCATGTGGGGCTTCTTCGTCGTCGCGCCGCTGATGGCCGAATGGGTCGAGCCGGCGATCGCCGCGGTGCTCGGGCCGATCCCGCTGATCGGCATCCTGTTTTCCGGTCCGCCGCTCGGCACCGGCATCCTCACCGCCGGCCTGATCCTGGCGCTGATGATCGTGCCGTTCATGTCGGCGATGTTCGTCGAGATCATCGAATCCGTACCGGGCGTGTTGAAGGAAGCGGCCTACGGGGTGGGGTCGACCACCGCGGAGGTCTTCCGCCACGTCTCGGTCCCCTACGGCCGCACCGCGCTGGTCGGCGGCATCATGCTCGGCCTCGGCCGGGCGCTCGGCGAGACCATGGCGGTCACCTTCGTGATCGGCAACGCCAACCGGATCAAGGCGTCGCTGTTCGCCCCGGGCGCGTCGATCGCCTCGACCATCGCCAACGAATTCCCCGAGGCCGGCCCCGGCAGCCTGAAGCTGAACGCGCTGCTCGAACTCGGCTTCACCCTGTTCGTGATCTCCTTCCTGGTCCTCGCCCTGGCCCGCTGGCTGGTCAAGAGCCGTCTCGACTGAGGTGATGACATGAGCCTTTTCAAGCGCCGCATGGCGGCCGATCTGATCCTCAAGGTGGTGGCCTCCGGCCTCGCGGCGATGGTTCTGGTGCTGCTCGCCTGGATCCTGTGGACCCTGGTGATCCGCGGCGCGAGCGCCCTGTCGCTGTCGGTCTTCACCAACCCGACGCTGCCGCCCGGCCGCGGTGGCGGCCTCGCCAACGCGGTGGTCGGCACGCTGATCCAGGTGGTGATCTCGGTCGTCATCGCCGCCCCGATCGGGGTGATGGCCGGCACCTACCTCGCCGAACTCGGAACCAAGTCGAAGATCGGCGGCGCCGTCCGCTTCGTCAACGACGTGCTCCTGTCGGCGCCGTCGATCCTGATCGGCCTGTTCGTCTATCAGGCGGTGGTGCTGCCGTTCGGCGGCTTCTCCGCCTGGGCCGGCTCGATCGCGCTCGCCGTGGTGATCCTGCCGGTGGTGGTGCGCTCGACCGAGGACATGCTGCGGCTGGTCCCGGGTTCGCTGCGCGAGGCCGCCTTCGCGCTCGGTGCGCCGCACTGGCGGGTGGTGGTCTCGGTGATGTGGCGGGCCGCCCGCGCCGGCATCGTCACCGGTGTGCTGCTGGCCATCGCCCGGGCCGCCGGCGAGACCGCGCCGCTGCTGTTCACCTCGCTCGGCAATCTCTCCTGGTCGTTCGACATGACCAAGCCGATGGCCAGCCTTCCGCTGGCGATCTATCAATATGCCGGAAGCCCGTACGACGAATGGGTGGCGCTCGCCTGGGCGGGTGCACTGATCATCACCGCCGGCGTGCTCACCCTCAACATCGTGTCCCGCCTGATGCTCGCGGGCGTCAAGAGGTCCTGACCCATGAACATGACCGCGACCGAAATGGGCAAGATCGCGCTCGCCGCCGGGCGGGTCGCCGCCGACGCCTCCGCCGAGCCGAAGATCCGCAGATCGGAAGAGCGTCGTGTAGGGAAAGAGTGTAGATCTCGGTGGTCG
>CALFRR010000091.1 GCA_937919435.1 uncultured Alphaproteobacteria bacterium
CTCGGCCTACATCCCGACCAACGTGATCTCGATCACCGACGGCCAGATCTTCCTGGAGACCGACCTGTTCTACCAGGGCATCCGCCCGGCGGTGAACGTCGGCCTGTCGGTGTCGCGCGTCGGATCTTCGGCCCAGGTCAAGGCGATGAAGCAGGTCGCCGGCAAGATCAAGGGCGAGCTGGCGCAGTATCGCGAGATGGCGGCCTTCGCTCAGTTCGGCTCCGACCTCGATGCGGTGACCCAGCGTCTGCTCAACCGCGGCGCCCGTCTGACCGAGCTCCTGAAGCAGGCACAGTTCTCGCCGCTGAAGACCGAAGAGCAGGTCTGCGTGATCTATGCCGGCATCAACGGCTATCTCGACGGTCTGCCGACCGCCAAGGTCGGCGGCTACGAGCAGGGCCTGCTCCGGCTGCTGCGCTCCGAGCACACGGCGCTCCTCGACGGCATCCGCGACAAGCGCGAGCTGACCGCCGATCTCGGCGCCAAGCTGAAGAGCGTCGTGGAAGCCTACACCAAGTCCTTCGCCTGAGCGGCCGAGGATCGAGCGGTTCCGTGCGGGAGCGCCCGCACGGATCGTGACCGGTGGAACGGGCGGAGACGATCCGACCCTCAGCGAGAACGGACGGCCCGATGCCGAGTTTGAAGGACCTCAGGAACCGCATCGCCTCGGTCAAGGCGACGCAGAAGATCACCAAGGCCATGCAGATGGTGGCCGCGGCGAAGCTCCGGCGTGCCCAGCAGGCGGCCGAGGCGGCGCGTCCGTTCGCCCAGAAGATGGGTGCGGTGCTCGCCAATCTCGCCAGGGCCTACGAGGGCCGGGCCGATGCGCCCGAGCTGCTCGCCGGCAATGGTCGCGATCAGGTTCATCTGCTGGTCGTCTGCACCGCCGAGCGCGGCCTCTGCGGTGCCTTCAACTCGTCGATCGCCCGCCTCGCCCGCGACACCGCCCAGCGGCTGATCGCCGAAGGCAAGGACGTCAAGATCCTCTGCGTCGGCCGCAAGGGCGCCGATCAGCTGCGCCGGCTGTTCGCCGACAAGATCGTCGAAGTGATCGAGTTCAAGGCGGTCAAGCAGATCGGCTACGACCACGCCGACGGCGTCGGCCGGAAGATCCGGGCGATGTTCGAGGCCGGGGAATTCGACGTCGCCACCCTGTTCTTCTCCCGTTTCAAGTCGGTGATCCAGCAGATCCCGACCGCGCAGCCGCTGATCCCGGCGGAGATCCCGGCGGGCAGCGGTGCGGCGAGCGACGGCGCGGTCTACGAATGCGAGCCGAGCGAGGAAGAGATCCTCGCCGAGCTGCTGCCGCGCAACGTCTCGACCCAGATCTTCCGGGCGATGCTCGAGAACGCCGCGTCCGAGCAGGGTGCGCGCATGTCGGCGATGGACAGCGCGACGCGCAACGCCGGCGAAATGATCAAGAAGCTGACCACGACCTACAACCGGTCGCGCCAGGCGATGATCACCAAGGAACTCATCGAAATCATCTCGGGCGCCGAAGCGGTCTGAGTTTTCAATTCCAGAGGACATCACGATGGCTGACAAGAAGCTCGGTCGCATTCGGCAGGTGATGGGTGCCGTCGTCGACGTGCAGTTCGAAGATCATCTTCCGGCGATCCTGAACGCACTGGAAACCGACAACGGCGGCAACCGTCTGGTGCTCGAAGTCGCGCAGCATCTGGGCGAGACCACCGTGCGCACCGTCGCCATGGACTCGACCGAAGGCCTCTCGCGCGGTCAGGAAGTGGTCGACACCGGCCTGCCGATCGCGGTGCCGGTCGGCGACGGGACCCTCGGCCGGATCATCAACGTGATCGGCCAGCCGGTCGACGAAGCCGGCCCGGTCGAAGCCTCCGAGTATCGTCCGATCCACGCGCCGGCCCCGACCTTCGCCGAGCAGTCGACCGAAGCCGAGATCCTGGTCACCGGCATCAAGGTCGTCGACCTCCTGGCGCCCTACTCGAAGGGCGGCAAGATCGGCCTGTTCGGCGGCGCCGGCGTCGGCAAGACCGTTCTGATCATGGAACTGATCAACAACGTCGCCAAGGCGCACGGTGGTTATTCGGTGTTCGCCGGCGTCGGCGAGCGCACCCG
>CALFRR010000092.1 GCA_937919435.1 uncultured Alphaproteobacteria bacterium
CGGTATCTTCGACACCGCATCCGCAAGGCCCGTGACCTTGGACATACCGTTTCCTCTCGTGTCTTCGTTTGGGGAAAAGGGAGGGGCGCGCAGCCCGTCGTTCCGCGCCGACCGGCGCGCGCCGCCTCCAGTCGAGCCGGCACGGCCACCCGAGGGCGTCGCGCCGGTCTCGTCACGGCGGCGAGCGGAAGGGGTCCCGATCGCCGCCGCGGTCTCTTCTGCTCACTGCGCCGTCCAGGCCCCGTCGATCGAGATCGACGATCCGCGGATCTGCGCGGCCGCATCCGACGAGAGGAACACGGCGAGTTCGCCGATCTGCTCGGGGGTTGCGAAGTCGAGCGAGGGTTGCTTCTCGGCGAGCAGCTTGTGGCGCGCCTCCGGCTCGGTGATGCCGTCGCGCGCGGCGATGGCGTCGATCTGCTTCTGGACCAGGGGGGTGAGCACCCAGCCGGGGCAGATCGCGTTGGCGGTGATTCCGGTCTTGGCGGTCTCCAGCGCGGTCACCTTGGTCAGGCCGACGACGCCGTGCTTGGCGGCGACATAGGCCGCCTTGTTGGCGGAGGCGACGAGGCCGTGGGCCGAGGCGATGTTGATGATCCGCCCGAAGTTGCGGGTCTTCATCCCCGGCAGCGCCGCGGCGGTGGCATGGAACACCGCCGACAGATTGATCGAGATCACCGCATCCCAGCGTTCGACCGGGAACTCCTCGATCGGCGCGACGTATTGGATGCCGGCGTTGTTGACCAGCACGTCGACCCGGCCGAAGCGGGCCTCGGCGTTCGCGACGAGGGCCCGGACCTGATCGGGCTTCGACAGATCGGCGCCGTCATAGGCGACTTCGACACCGAACTCCGCGGCGATGCCCGCCCGGATCTTCTCGATCTCGGCGGCGTCGCCGAAACCGTTGATGACGAGGTTCGCACCGTTGGCGGCGAGAGCCCGGGCGACTCCGAGGCCGATACCACTGGTCGAGCCGGAGACGACGGCGACTTTTCCCTTGAGCGACATGTCAAACGATCCCCGTGAGGTAGTAGAGGGCGATCACCACGAAGACCATGCCGGTCTTGATGCAGGTGATGGCGAAAATGTCCTTGTAGGACGTCTTGTGGGTGAGGCCGGTGACCATCAGCAGGGTGATCACCGCGCCGTTGTGCGGAAGGGTGTCCATGCCGCCGGAGGCCATCGAGGCGACGCGGTGGAGCATCTCGAAGGGGATGTTCGCGGCGGTGGCCATCTCGGTGAAGGTCTTGGCCATCGCGGCGAGCGCGATCGACATGCCGCCCGACGCCGACCCGGTGATGCCGGCGAGCGAGGTGACGGTGACGGCTTCGCGGACCAGCGGGTCGGGGATGGTGGAGAGCGCGTCGCGGACCACCACGAAGCCCGGCAGCGCGGCGATCACCGAGCCGAAGCCGTATTCCGAAGCGGTATTCATCGAGGCGAGCAGCGAGCCGGCGATCGCCGACTTGGTGCCTTCGGCGAACTTCGAGACGACGGTCTTGAAGGAGAAGGCGAGGACGACCAGGATGCCGATCAGCAACGCGCCCTCGACCGCCCAGATCGCCGAAATCGACGAGACCTTGGCGACCGTGACGCCGGGCTGGCCGGCGGTGATCCACGGGATCGAATAGCCGTCGTGATAGTAGGCCGGGATCAGCTTGTTGGTGAAGATCCAGTTGACCACGCCGACGATGACCAGCGGCGAGACCGCGACCCACGGATTGGGCAGATGCGTGGCATCGACCACTTCCGGCTCGTTGATGTGACCTTCGCCGTAACCTTCGCCGGCGGCGGCGGCGGCGCGGCGACGCCAGTCGAGATAGAGCATGCCGATCGCCAGGATCAGCAGGCCGCCGATCGTGCCGAGCACCGGCGCGGCATAGGCGTTGGTGCCGAAGTAGCTGGTCGGAATGATGTTCTGGATCTGGGGCGTGCCCGGGAAGGAGTCCATGGTCGCCGTGAAGGCGCCGAGCGCGATGGTGCCCGGGATCAGACGCTTGGGAATGTTGCTCGCCCGGAACATCTCGGCGGCGAAGGGATAGACCGCGAAGACCACGACGAACAGCGAGACGCCGCCGTAGGTCAGGATGCAGCCGACCGCGACGATCGAGAGCATCGCCTGGCTGGGGCCGAGGATCCGGATGGTCGCCGCGACGATCGACTTGGCGAAGCCGGACATCTCGATGACCTTGCCGAAGACCGCGCCGAGCAGGAACACCGGGAAGTAGTTCTGCACGAAGACGACCATCGACGACATGAACTTACCGGTGAACATCGCCGGTACGGCCGCCGGGTCCGTCAGGAACACCGCGCCGAGCGCCGCGATCGGCGCGAAGAGAATGACGCTCATGCCGCGATAGGCGACGAACATCAGAAAGCACAATGCGCCGAGCGCTATCAGGAAACTCATGGATTTTCCCCCTGGGTGGTCTTGTCGTTGTTCGTTCTTCCTTCGATGTCTCTTCCTTTCGGGCTTCCGGCGCTCCCCTGGACGGTGCCGATCCCTTCGGCACGAAGAGCGCCGCCCGGCGTCGGTGCGGCCGATCGGCCGCGACGGAGGACATGCGGACTGCCTCCGGGCGAGCCCCCCCCCGGCGGTGCGTCCGGAGAGGGTCTCTCCGTGCAACGCCCCGCGAGCGGGCTCTCCGTCGCATGAATTGCTCTGTTAATCGTTCCGGCTCAAGTCGTCGTGAGTGTTTTTACCCTGCATGGCGCCATGCATCATAAGACAATCGTCGTAAAAACCTGTAGTTCGCACTAAAAATACTATTAGATCGGCAAGGGAATATTCCCTTCCGATCGGGCATGTGCAAATTTTAGACGAACGATACCCTTGCGCACACCGATGAGCGGCGGCGGTTCGAATGGAAGATGCGTCCGTTTTCGAAGCGGATGTCCTCGGTGTCCGTTTTCCCCCAGGGAGGCGTCTTCGGCCTCTCGGCGGCCGGCCGTTTCGACCGTCCGCTCTCGTCTCTTTTCTGCGGAAGATCCTCTGCAAGGGGCGTTCCACTTTCCTTCGGGGGCGAAGGCGCACGGAAATGCTGTATAATATCAGTCGAGCCGACGGTGTTCGTCTCGACAACGAGACTCCGCCGGGCCGGGCCGTTGCTTCAATCCATTGAAATCAAATTCGAAGTTCTCCGTCTCGGGAGTGAGACCGGAGTCTCATTTTCGAGACTGGAGGCCGAGCTTGGCCACTTTCTTGTAGAAGGTGGCGCGCGGCAGGCCGAGGGCGGCCGCGGCATCGTCGGCCCGGCCCGCGGCGCGGTCGAGGGCGTCGGCGATCAGGCTGCGCTCGAAGGCGGCGAGCGCCTCGGCATGGGTCTGCCGGCCGGGGCGCGGAATCGGCCGCGGCAGGATCGCCGCGAAGTCCTCGGCGGTGAGGATCGGCGTGTCGGAGAGGATCACCGCCCGTTCGATCAAGTTGCAGAGCTCGCGGACGTTGCCGGGATAGTCGTAGCCGGCGAGCACGTCGACGGCGGCCGGGGCGATCGTCCGACGGGGGAAGCCGTTGGTGCGGATCAGCCGATCGAGCAGGTGGGGGACCAGGACCGGCAAGTCCTCCAGGCACTCGCGCAACGGCGGCAGTCGGATCGGCAGGACGTTGAGGCGGTAGTAGAGGTCGCGCCGGAACCGGCCGGCGGCGACCGCCGTCTCCAGATCGACGTTGGTGGCGGCGATGATGCGGACGTCGACGTGGATGATCCGGTTCGATCCGAGCGGTTCGATCTCGTGCTCCTGCAGCGCCCGGAGCAGCTTGGTCTGGAGGGTCAGCGGCATGTCGCCGATCTCGTCGAGGAACAGGGTGCCGCCGTCGGTCAGCTGGAACTTGCCCTCCCGCGGGCGCCGGTCGGCGCCGGTGTAGGCGCCGGGCGCGGTTCCGAAGAACTCCGCCTCGAGCAGCGTCTCCGGCACCGCGGCGACGTTGATCGCCACGAAGGGGCGGTCGGCGCGGGTGGAGTTGTCGTGGATGGCGTGGGCGATCAGTTCCTTGCCGGTGCCGGTCTCGCCGCGCAGCATCACCGTGGTGTCCTGGGCGGCGGCGCGGCGGGCGAGGCGCTTGGCTTCGACGATCGCCGGTGCGGTGCCGATGTAGTCGTCGAGCGAGTACTTCGGCCGGCGGCTCTGGGCGAGGCGCTCGCGCATCTGGGCGAGGTCGGTCTGCAGCTTGGTGATCTTGGTGAGCAACGGCTTCAGCGCGTTGACCCGATCGAACAGGACGAAACCGACGGCGCCGATCACCTCGCCGTCGTCGTCGCGGATCGGCATCCGCACCACCACCAGTTGGCGCTCGCCGAGCTGCATGATGTCGAGCGGGATGGCTTCGCCGGTCTCCACCACACGGCGCAGCTGGCTCGCCGGGATGATGTCCTCGATGTCGTGGCCGATGCCTTCGGCGGCGTTCGAGAGGCCGAGCAGCGGCAGATACTTGTCGCTGATCCAGACGATGTGGCCGAAACGGTCGACGGCGATGGTGCCGGCGCCGAGATCGTCGAGGCGGGCGAAGATCTTCTCGATGTCGCCGCGGCGGACATCGGGCGAGGCCTGCGTCGTGACGGCCACATCGGTCATCCGCACCTCCCCTGCCGCCCGCTCGCGGCGGCCGATCCGCCACGCGGCGCGGGCCGCCTCTCTCGGGGCGGATTGGACCATTCCGCCACACCTCCGGTCAAGCCGGCGATCGGCGTGAGGAGGGGCGGCGTTTCAGTGGCGGGCGCGCAGGAAGGGCAGGCCGCGGCGGCGGTTGGACAGCCAGCCGGGATGATCGTCGGCGATGCCGCCGGCGGCACAGCGGGCCCGCAGGCTCTTCTCGCGATCGCCGAGGTCGGCGATCGCCGAGCGGATCGTGTCGGCGGCGCGGGTCCACAGATCGGGTCCGGAGGCGTCGCCCCAGTAGCCGGAGAGGTCGATCGGGTCGCCGACCACCGCGATGCACGGACCGTCGCGGCGGATCGCCGGCCGGAAGCTGGCGCGGACGTCGGCGAGGAGGTCGACGGAGAGACCGTTGAGGAAGATCGGCAGCACCATCGAGCGGGATTCGAGCGCGATCCGGCCGGTGTCGACCCGGGCCGGGGGCAGCTCGTAGGGGTCGGCGGCGGTGTCGACCTCGTCGGCGGCATGGAGCGCGACGAAGGAATCCGGGCGGGCGAGGCTGTCGACGGTGCGTTCGATCGCGTCGGAGTCGAGCGCGGCGCGGTCGGGGCGGCGGTCGAAGGGCGGCCACAGGGCGCCGGCGGCACCGAGCAGGTTGGTCACCATTCCCATCGGGTGGTCGTAGAAGAAGGTCGAGCGGACCGGGAACACCGGCTCGCGGGCCCACGGCACCCGGCCGCTCCACAGCGCCATCGCCAGGACCAGCCGGTCGAAGGCCGTCTGATGGTTGGAGACGAGCATGATGCCGCGTTGGGGGCGCAGCGCGGCGGCGCGTTCGAGGCCGTCGACGAAGACGCGGCGGGCCAGTCCGGCGCGCATCCAGGAATAGGCGACCGACCGGAGGAAGAACGCCTGCAGACGGCGTCCCTGGGCCGTCTCGTTGGCGAGCCGTCCGATGGTCCGCGCCATCTTCTCGGTGCGCGACAAGTGTTGGGCGGGTCCCGTCCCGCTTTCGTCGAAGTCGATCGACACGCTCTGTGACCCCCCGCGGCTCGGCGGGCGTTCGCTCGCGCCCGTCCGACGACACCCCGGCCCTCGCCGTCCGAACGCCGTGTCTACTCCATTCCGAGGCTCCGGTTAAGATCCGCGGAGCCACAGTCGTCGAAATTGAACACGATTCATCTCCGACCAGGGTCACGCAACGGTGCGCTGCTCTGCACGGGATCGGGTTTCTCCGGATCGGCACTTCGTGGTAATGCTTATCGATCGCGGTGCCGCGGTGGTCGCGGCATCCGGCCGGTCCGCCCCTCTCCGTCGCCCGCCGGCGCCCTTCCGGGGTGCGAAAAGTCGACGGGACTCAACCGGTTCGCGGGCGTCTCGTCCCTTCGGGTGAGAGAGCTCGCGGAGGGGCGACAGGGCCTGCCGCGCATGATATCGAAGCCGCGTTTCCGCCACGCGCTTCCAACGATCGAGGACCCGCCCCATGCTCGAAAGCTATCGTAGCCACGTCGCCGAACGGGCCGCTCTCGGTATTCCTCCGCTGCCGCTCGACGCGGCGCAGACGGCGTCTCTGATCGCGTTGCTGCGCGATCCGCCGGCGGGTGAGGAGGCCTTCCTCGTCGATCTCCTGACCCATCGGGTGCCGGCCGGCGTCGACGACGCGGCGCGGATCAAGGCCGGCTTCCTCGACGCCGTCGCCAAGGGCGTCGAAGCGAACGCCCTGGTCTCCCGGAAGCTCGCCACCGAACTGCTCGGCACCATGCTCGGCGGCTTCAACATCAAGCCGCTGATCTCGCTCCTCGGCGACGGCGAAGTCGGCGCCACCGCCGCGGCGGCGCTGAAGAAGACGCTCCTGATGTTCGACTACTTCCACGACGTGAGGGAGCTCGCCGCCAAGGGCAACGCCGACGCCAAGTCGGTGATCCGCTCGTGGGCCGATGCCGAGTGGTTCACCTCGCGTCCGGAAGTGCCGCAGTCGATGACCGTCACCGTGTTCAAGGTCTCCGGCGAGACCAACACCGACGATCTGTCGCCGGCGCCCGACGCCTCGACCCGGCCGGACATCCCGCTGCATGCGCTGGCCATGCTGAAGAACCCGCGTCCCGGGATCACCCCGGACGAGCCGGGGGTGCGAGGGCCCATCAAGCTGATCGAGGAACTGGTCGCCCGCGGCCATCCGGTCGCCTATGTCGGCGACGTCGTCGGCACCGGCTCGTCGCGCAAGTCGGCGACCAACTCGGTGCTGTGGTTCACCGGCGAGGACATCCCGCACGTCCCCAACAAGCGCTTCGGCGGGGTCTGCCTCGGTTCGAAGATCGCGCCGATCTTCTACAACACCATGGAAGACGCCGGCGCCCTGCCGATCGAACTCGACGTCTCCAAGATGGAGATGGGCGACGTCGTCGAGCTGAAGCCCTACGAGGGCAAGGCCTTCCTCAACGGGGTGGTGATCGCCGAGTTCAAGGTCAAGTCGGAGGTGATCTTCGACGAGGTCCGGGCCGGCGGGCGGATTCCGCTGATCATCGGCCGCGGCCTGACCGCCAAGGCGCGCGAGGCGCTGGGGCTGCCGCCGTCGACCCTGTTCCGTCTGCCGACCGAGCCGGTCGATTCGGGCAAGGGCTTCACTCTCGCCCAGAAGATGGTCGGCCGGGCCTGCGGCCTGCCGGAGGGCAAGGGCATCCGCCCCGGCACCTATTGCGAGCCGCGGATGACCACCGTCGGCTCCCAGGACACCACCGGTCCGATGACCCGCGACGAGCTGAAGGACCTCGCCTGCCTCGGCTTCTCGGCCGATCTGGTGATGCAGTCGTTCTGCCACACCGCGGCCTATCCGAAGCTGGTCGACGTCAAGACCCACCACGAGCTGCCGACCTTCATCTCCAACCGCGGCGGCGTCTCGCTGCGTCCGGGCGACGGCGTGATCCACTCGTGGCTGAACCGCCTGCTCCTGCCCGACACCGTCGGCACCGGCGGCGACAGCCACACCCGCTTCCCGATCGGCATCTCGTTCCCGGCCGGCTCCGGCCTCGTCGCCTTCGCCGCGGCGACCGGCGTGATGCCGCTCGACATGCCGGAGTCGGTGCTCGTCCGCTTCAAGGGCGAGATGCGGCCCGGCGTCACCCTTCGCGATCTGGTCAACGCGATTCCCTACGCGGCGATCAAGGCGGGCAGCCTGACGATCGAGAAGAAGGGCAAGAAGAACGTCTTCAACGGCCGCATCCTGGAGATCGAAGGGCTGCCGAACCTCAAGGTCGAGCAGGCGTTCGAGCTCTCCGACGCCTCCGCCGAGCGCTCGGCGGCGGGCTGCACGGTCAGGCTCGCGAAGGAGCCGATCATCGAGTACATGACCTCGAACATCGTGCTGATGAAGTGGATGATCGCCAACGGCTACGAGGACCGGCGGTCGCTCGAGCGGCGGATCGCGGCGATGGAGGCGTGGATCGCCGATCCGCAGCTGCTCCAGCCCGATGCCGACGCCGAGTACGCGGCGGTGTTCGAGATCGATCTCGCCGAGATCGCCGAGCCGCTGCTCGCCTGCCCGAACGACCCCGACGACATCAAACCGCTGTCGGAAGTCGCCGGCGACACCATCGACGAGGTGTTCATCGGCTCGTGCATGACCAACATCGGTCACTTCCGGGCCGCCGGTAAGATCCTCTCCGGCAAGTCGGACATCCCGACCCGGCTGTGGATCGCGCCGCCGACCAAGATGGACGCCCACATCCTGACCGAAGAGGGCTACTACTCGGTGCTCGGCAAGTCCGGCGCGCGCATGGAGATGCCCGGCTGTTCGCTGTGCATGGGCAACCAGGCGCAGATCCGCAAGGGTTCGACGGCGCTGTCGACCTCGACCCGGAACTTCCCGAACCGGCTCGGCATCGACACCCGCGTCTATCTCTGCTCGGCGGAACTCGCCGCGGTCGGCGCCCTGCTCGGCAAGATCCCGACCATGGACGAGTACATGGCGGCGGTCGGTACCCTCGCCGGCAAGTCGGCGGACGTCTACCGCTACATGAACTTCGACCAGATCCCGGAATTCGCCGAAGTCGCGGCGACCGTGGCGAGCTGATCGCCCGGACGGGATCGAGAGAGGATTCGGTTCGCCGCCCCCGTGGGTTCGCCCGCGGGGGCGGCTGCGTTTCGGCCCCCCCCTTGGTCGTCCCGGATCGGCACGCCTCCTCACCGCTCGTTCACACCCCTTGACGAAGGGTTGCGGCGACGGGCCTGCCTTAACGTCCCGTTTACCCTGATCGCTCCAAGATCCGGCCGAAGCGTTCGGCGTCGGGTCGGTGGAACGAGATGAGTGGGACGGGCAGCATCGGAGCGATGCCCAGGGAATCCGTCGCCCTCGGCACGGGGGCGCTGGAGGCGCTCGCCCATGTCTCGACCCGGCTCGGCATCCCGATGTCGGCGGAGCGGATGAAGCGCGATCTGGTCGACGAGGCGCGCGATCCGAGCCTGCGGCGGCTCGTCCGGATCGCCGCCGACGCCGGCCTCAAGGTCCGCCCGACCCGTCTCGCCTGGAGCCATCTCGCCGGTTTCGGCCGTGCCTTTCCGGTGATGCTGCGGCTCACCGACGGGTCGTGGCTGGTGGCGGAAGGGTTCCGCGCCGACAAGGAGACGCCGGTCCTGTTGGTCCGCGACCCGCGGGCGATCGACGCGCCGGCGCTGGCGATCGACGAACTCCGCCTCACCGCCCACTGGACCGGCGACGCGCTGCTGGTCAAGCGGCGGATCGGCCGGGTCGAGGACGATCAACCCTTCGGCTTCGCCTGGATGATCGGTCAGGTGCTGCGCGAGCGGACGCTGTTCCGCGACGTCGCGCTGGCCGCGCTGGTGCTCTCGGTGCTCGCCCTCGTGCCGCCGATGCTGTACATGATCGTCGTCGACAAGGTCCTGGTCCATCACAGACTTTCGACCCTGGTGGCACTCGTCGCGGTGATCGTCGTGGTGCTGGTCTTCGACACCACGCTGGGCTTCCTGAGGCGCACGGTGATCGCGGTGGCGACCGCCAAGATCGACGCCCGGATCGGCCTCTACGTCTTCGACAAGCTGCTCGGCCTGCCGATCGACTTCTTCGACCGCAACGCCACCGGCCTGATCGCCCACAAGCTCGGCGAGATCCGGCGGATCCGCACCTTCCTCACCGGACAGCTGTTCGGCGGCATCCTCGACGTCACCACCCTGGCGGTGCTGATCCCGGCGATGTTCCTGCTCGATTCGATGCTGGCGAGCTGGGTGCTGCTGGTCGGCCTGGCGATGGGGGCGATCATCTTCGCCTACATGGGACCGGTCCGGCGCGCCTATGTGGCGGTGATCGAGGCCGAACACCGCAAGAGCGCGATGCTGATCGAGACCATCCAGGGGATGCGGACGGTCAAGACGCTGGCGCTCGAGGGGCGGCGGCGCAACGAATGGGACGCCTGTGTGGCCGAGGCGGTCAAGGCCGCGACCGATCTGCAGTTCCTCGCCAACCAGCCGCAGACCCTGCTGGCGCCGCTCGAGAAGTCGATCTACTCGGGCTCGCTGTGCCTCGGGGCCTATCTGGCGATCACCCAGACCAGCGTCGTCTACGCCGGATCGCTGGTCGCCTTCACGATGATCGCCACCCGGGCGACCCAACCGATCGTCGCGCTGGCCGGGATGATGCAGCAGTATCAGGAGGCGCGCGGGGCGCTCGCCGAGGTCGCCTCGGTGGTCAACGCCAAGCCGGAGCCGAAACGGGCGAACGGCGTCAAGCCGACGATGCGCGGCGCCATCGCCTTTCAGGACGTCCGCTTCACCTATTCCGGCGCCTCGACGCCGGCCCTCGACGGCATCGACTTCACCATCCGCCCGGGCACCGTGGTCGGCATGATGGGCCGCTCGGGTTCGGGCAAGACCACCGTCACCCGGCTGCTCCAGGGACTGCACCAGTCCTATCAGGGGCTGGTCAAGATCGACGGGGTCGATCTCCGCGAGATCGATCTCGATCACCTCAGGTCGCGGATGGGGGTCGTCCTGCAGGACAGCTTCCTGTTCAAGGGGACGATCCGCGAGAACATCCTGATCGCCCGTCCCGACGCGTCGCCGGCCGAGATGATCGAGGCGGCGCGGATGGCCGGCGCCGAGGAGTTCATCGAACGGCTGCCGCGCGGCTACGAGACGACGATCGAGGAGGGGGCCTCGAACCTCTCCGGCGGTCAGCGCCAGCGGCTCGCGATCGCCCGCGCCCTGGTCACCGATCCGGCGCTGTTGATCTTCGACGAGGCGACCAGCGCCCTCGATCCGGACAGCGAAGCGATCATCAACGAGAATCTGCGCCGCATCGCCGTCGGCCGCACCGTGGTGATGATCTCGCACCGGCTGACCGCCCTGGTCGAATGCGACCAGATCCTGGTGCTGGAGCGCGGCCGGCTCTCCGACACCGGGCGCCACGACGAACTCCTGAAGCGTTGCGAGACCTACCGTCACCTGTGGTTCCAGCAGAACCGTCACCTCGCCACCGGATCGGATCATGCCCGCCATGCGATCGCCACTGTCGGCCGCGGCTGATCTCGCCGCCGCGCGGGACGTCGCCGATTTCCAGTCGGATTCGGCCGAGATTCTCGGCGCGCGGATCTCGCGTCTGTCGCAGCTGACGCTGCACGTCCTGGCGGCGATGGTGGTGGCGGGAATCCTGCTCGCCGGTCTGGTGCCGATCGACCGGGTGGTCAGCGCACGCGGCCGGGTCACCTCGGTCGAACCGAAGATCGTCGTGCAACCGCTGGAGACCTCGATCATCCGCCAGATCAACGTCCGCGAGGGCCAGATCGTGAAGGCCGGCGAGGTGCTCGCCACGCTCGATCCGACCTTCTCGGGGGCCGACGTCCGGATGCTGTCGCAGCGCATCGCGACGCTGGAGGCGGAGACCGCACGGCTGTCCGCCGAACTCCACGGCACGCCGTTCCGGTCTCCCACCGGTGAGGCCCCCGGCCTGCTCCAGGAGCGGCTCTATGCGGCGCGCGCCGCGCAATACCGGGCGACGCTGACCGGCTACGACGAGCGGGTCGGCGCGGCCCAGGCGGCGATCGATCGGGCGACCAAGGAACTCGGCTACTATTCGGAGCGGCTGTCGCTGATCCGCGAAGTCGAAGTGATGCGGACGACCCTGCAGGAGCGGCAGACCGGCAGCCGGCTCAACACCATCGTCGCCTCCGACCAACGGGTCGAGATCGAGCGCAACGTCGCCGTCCAGCAGCTGACCCTGACCTCGACCCAGCACCAGCTCGACGGGGTCCGGGCGGAACGCGACGGCTTCCAACGCAAGTGGGTCGCCGACGTCGCCGAGCAACTGGTCGACCGGCAGCGCCAGCTCGACGCGGCCCGCGACGATCTCGCCAAGGCCGGCAAGCGCCGGGAGATGATCGATCTCAGGGCGGTGCAGGACGCGGTGGTGCTGCAGATCGGCGACATCTCGCTCGGCTCGGTGATCGAGGGAGCGAAGAAGATCTTCACCCTGGTGCCGATCGGCGGCGGCCTGCAGGTCGAGGTCGAGGTCGCCGGTGCCGATCAGGGGTTCATCGAGGTCGGTCAACCGGTGGTGCTGAAGTTCGACGCCTGGCCCTACACCCGGCACGGCACCGGGCGCGGCGTGGTTCGCTCGGTCTCGGCCGACAGCTTCCGGCAGACGACACCGCAGGGCGGGTCGGGGCCGGCGATCTACGTCGCCCACGTCGACATCGTCGATGCGCAACTGCGCGGCGTGCCGACGGACTTCCGGTTGGTGCCGGGCATGCCGGTCACCGCCGACGTGGCGATCGGGTCGCGCACCCCGCTCGCCTACGTGCTCGACAAGGTGGTGCCGCTGTTGACGGAAGGGTTCCGCGAGCCATGACCAGGGACGGGCGGCGCGAGGGCGGCCTGATCGGACGGACGCTGAAGCGGCTGGGGCTCGGCGGGACCGGGGATCCGCTCGCCGAGGCGCGCCGGGAGATCGAGGCGGGCCATCCGGCCGAGGCGGCGCGGCGGCTGTTTCCGCTGGCGGAAGCGGGCGATGCCGAGGCGCGTTGGGAACTCGGCCGGCTCTACGAGACCGGGCGCGGGGTGGTGCGCAATCTCGCCGACGCGGCGAGCTGGTACGAGCTGGCGGCGGCACAGGGCCACACCGAGGCGACGGCCCGGCTGGCCACGCTGCTGGCGATCGGCGACGGCGGCGCGGGGGCGGGTGCCGACGCCTTCCTGACCTCACTCTTCCCGAACGGTGTCGGCATCGGCCGCGAGCCGGAGAAGGCGCGCGAACTGGCGATCCGGGCGGCCGAGGCGGGGCACCTGCCGGCGCAGGCGCTGGCCGGCTATCTCCATGCAGCCGGGATCGGCGGGCCGGTCGACATGGCGGCGGCGCTGCGCTTCTACGAGCCGGCGGCGCAGGCGGGCAACGTCGAGGCGGCCCTGGGGCTCGGTACCCTGCTGGCCGGCGGCCATCTCGGCAAGGCGGATTTTCCGGCGGCCCGGCCGTGGTTCGAGGTGGCTGCCGCGGCCGGGAACACGACGGCGGCGATGTCTCTGGCGATCGATCTCCTCGACGGGCTCGGCGGCCCGGCGAATCGGCCGCGGGCGGTGGAGTTGCTCGGGCGGGCGGCGCAGTCCGGTCACGGGGGCGCTCTGCGGCTGCTCGGCCTCTTGCACCTGCGCGGCGAGGTGGTGGCACGCGATCCGGCACGCGCCGAGACGATGCTGCGTGCGGCGGCGTCGCGGGGCGACCTGGAAGCGGCGTTCCGGCTCGGTGAGATGCTGGCGGAACGCGATCCGGGGGCGGCCCGGGAGTGGTGGCGGCGGGCGGCCGAACACGGCCACCGCAGCGCGATGCGGGCGCTTGCCGACTGTCTGAAGACCGGGCGCGGCGGACCACGCGACACGGTGTCGGCGGCGCAGTGGCTGGAAGCGGCGGCGCGGGCCGGCGATCCCGATGCGCAGTTCGGACTCGCCGTCGCCTATGCGCTCGGCGACGGCGTCGGTACCGATCTCGGCCGTGCCGCGGAATGGTCTCGGCGGGCGGCGGAGGCCGGTCATTCGGCGGCCAAGGTCAATCTCGGCCGCTTCTTCATGCAGGGCGCCGGAGTGGCGCGCGATCCGGCCACGGCGCTGCGCTGGCTCAAGTCGGCGATCGACGACGGCGAGATCGCGGCGATCGTGGCGCTCGGCGAACTCTTCGCCTTCTGGGCGGATCCGCCCGACCGGGTGCGGGCCCGCGCCCTGTTCGAACACGGCGTCCGGATCGGCGACGCCCGCGCCGCCGACCTGCTCGCCCGTCTCGATGCCGAGGAGGGGGCGTCGCCTCCCCGCGGCGAACCGCATCGGCGCGGCGGCGCCGACCGCAACCACTGATCCCCCGTTTCCCAAGCCGTTCGAAGGTCGAGGACCTGACCATGCGCACCGAGAACTACGCCTCGCATCCGAAGAAGATCCTGGTCACCGGCGGTGCCGGCTTCATCGGTTCGCATCTCAGCGAACGGCTGATCGGGCGTGGCTACGAGGTGCTCTGCGTCGACAACTTCTTCACCGGCAGCCGCACCAACGTGGCGCACCTGATGGGGCATCCGCGCTTCGAGCTGATGCGACACGACGTCACGTTCCCGCTCTATGTCGAGATCGACGAGATCTACAACCTCGCGTGCCCGGCCTCGCCGATCCACTACCAGTTCGACCCGGTGCAGACGACCAAGACGAGCGTCCACGGTGCGATCAACATGCTGGGTCTGGCCAAGCGCACCAAGGCCAAGTTCCTCCAGGCGTCGACCAGCGAGGTCTACGGCGATCCCACGGTGCATCCGCAACGGGAAGACTACTGGGGCAACGTCAACCCGATCGGGGTGAGATCCTGTTACGACGAAGGCAAACGTTGCGCCGAGACGCTGTGTTTCGACTACAACAGGCAGCACGGCGTCAAAGTGAAGGTCGCTCGGATCTTCAACACCTATGGGCCGAGAATGCATCCGGCCGACGGACGTGTGGTGTCGAACTTCATCGTTCAGGCGCTGAAGGGTGAGCCGATCACTCTCTACGGCGACGGCAGTCAGACCCGATCGTTCTGCTACGTCGACGATCTGGTGGATGCCTTCCTGGCCTTCATGGAGAACACCCCGGATGATTTCGTCGGCCCGATGAACCTGGGCAACCCCGGGGAATTCTCGATCCGTGAACTCGCCGAGATCGTGATCGAACTGGTCGGATCGAAGTCCCGGGTCGAATTTCACCCGCTTCCCTCGGACGATCCTCGGCAGCGTCGTCCCGACATATCGCTCGCCGGTCGTACCATTGGTTGGCAACCGAAGATCCCCCTGCGTGAAGGGTTGCAGGAGACGATCGACTATTTCAGAAAGGTCGTGGCCTCATGACGTCGAGTCAGAATCGATTGCTTATCGTCGGGACATGACTCGGTCGCATGATGAAATCTCCGGTTTGTTTCAGTGGTGGGCGGCTCGTCGTTCGAACTTCGAGTCGTCCTTCATGAGAAAGTGCGGCACGCAACATTCGTGAAACACTTCTGTAAAGGACGACATTTCGAATTTTGGCCGAAAACCGCGGAGACGATTCAGATTCTCATCGGCTTCGATTTGCAGCTTTAACAGGCGATTAACCCATCATCTCCCAATATCCCGCTGATTGAAGACGACCGCTCGGAATCGGTCCGCGACAGGCGTGCGCGCACCCGGCCGAGAGGGCTTCAGAGGGATCCGGGCCGTGGCTACTTTCCAGTATGGCAACACTCCGACCACCGCGGCCGTGACGGGCGCCACCGCGATTTCCAGCGGAACCGGCAACGACGTCATCAGCGTCACGGGATCCCTCACCGGTGCGGTGATCGACCTCGGCGGAGGTGGCGACACTCTGAAGCTCAGTGGCCCGTCGACGGCCACGCTCAAGAACGTCGAGACCCTGCTCGGCAGTGCGTCCGCCGACATCGTGACGCTCGCCTCCCAGGCCACCGGAGGCCTCTACGACTTCGGGGCGGGAACCGACACGCTGCGGCTCGGCGGGTTCGACAACCTGCTGACGGTCACCAACGTCGAGAATCTGATCGGCGACACCGGCGACGATGCGATCACCATCCGGGCGAGCACCACGGCGATCTCGGTCGATCTCGGCGCCGGATCGGACACGCTGACCCTCAATACCACCACCACGGCGACGCTCTCCAACGCGGAGACCATCGTCGGCTCCAGCGGCGCCGACGTCATCACCCTCGGGGCGCAGGCCGACGGCGTGGTCGTCGATCTCGCGGGCGGCGCCGACCGGCTGACGCTCGGCAACTTCGTCAACACGGTGACGATCACCAACGTCGAGACCGTGACCGGTGCGGCCAATGCCGACACGGTGGTCGCCGCGACGGCGCTGACCGCCGGCACGTTCGATCTCGCGGGCGGCAACGACCGGCTGGTCCTCGCCGACTTCGTCAACACGGTCACGGTCGCCAATGCGGAGACGCTGACCGGCGGCTCCACCAACGACACGGTGGTGCTGTCCGCCCAGTCGAAGGGCTCGACCATCGACCTCGGCGGCGGCAACGACCGGCTGACCCTCGGTGCCTTCGTCAACACGGTCACGGTGGCCAACATCGAGACGATCGTCGGCGGCTCGACCTCCGACACGGTCGTCCTGTCGGGCGCGCAGACCGGCGGAACCATCGATCTCGCCGGAGGCGCCGACAAACTGGTGCTCGCGGCGGCGGGCGCGACGGTGACGGTCACCAACACCGAGACGATCGTCGGCGGAACCGCGACCGACGTGATCGCCTTCGCCGGCGCGGTGTCGGCGACGACGATCGATCTCGGCGCCGGGTCGGACAAGCTGACCTTCACCAACGCCGCGAACACGGCGACGGTCTCCAACGTCGAGACGATCGTCGGCGGCTCGTCGATCGACACGCTGGTGCTCGGCGCTCAGGCGACCGGCAGCACCATCGATCTGGCCGGCGGAACCGACAAGCTGACGCTGGGCAACTTCGTCAACACGGTGACGGTCGCGAACATCGAGGCGGTCGTCGGTGCGGCGAATTCCGACACGGTGGTGCTCGGCGCGGCCTTCACCAGCGGCAGCATCGACCTCGCCGACGGTTCCGACTCGCTCTCGCTCGGCGACTACGTCAACACGCTGATCGCATCGAACGTCGAGACGATCGTCGGCGGCACCACCAACGACGTCGTCACCCTCGGAGCGCAGGCGAAGAACGTCTCCGTCGATCTCGCGGGCGGCAACGACAGGCTGACGCTGGGCAGCTTCGTCAACACGGTGACGGCCTCGAACGTCGAGACGATCCTCGGCGGCTCGAGCTTCGACACGGTGGTCCTGTCCGGCGCGGTGACCGGCGCGACGATCGACCTCGGAGTCGGCGCCGACAAGCTGGTCTTCGGCGCGACCGGTGCGACCGTGACGGTCGCCAACACCGAGACGATCGTCGGCGGTGCCGCGACCGACGTGGTCGCCTTCTCGTCCGCGATCTCTGCGGCGACGATCGACCTCGGCGGCGGCGACGACAAGCTGACCCTCGGCAACGGGGTCAATCAGGCGACGGTCTCCAACGTCGAGACCCTGATCGGCGGCACGTCGATCGACACGGTGGTGCTGGGCGCGCAGGCGACCGGCGGCACGATCGATCTGGCGGCCGGCGTCGATCGCCTGACGCTCGGCAACTTCATCAACACGCTGACCATCTCCAACACGGAAGTGATCGTCGGCGGCTCGACCGACGACACGATCACCGTCGCGTCGCAGATCACCTCGGGAACCCTCGATCTCGCCGCGGGCAACGACACGCTGTCGCTCGCCGACACGATCAACACGCTGACCGTCTCGAACGTCGAGACGGTCGTCGGCGGCGCCACCAACGACATCGTCACCCTCGGCGCTCAGGCGAAGAACGTCACGGTCGATCTCGGAGACGGCAACGATCGGCTGACCCTGGGCACGTTCGTCAACACGGTGACGCTGGTCAACGTCGAGACCGTCATCGGTGGAGCCAGTGTCGACACGGTGGTCCTGTCCGGCGCGGTGACCGGCTCGACCATCGACCTCGGTGCCGGCAACGACAAGCTGGTCTTCGCGGCGACCGGTGCGACGGCCTCCGTCGTCAACGTCGAGACCATCGTCGGTGGTGCGGCGACCGACGTGGTCAGCCTGACCGCGGCGGTCTCGGCGACGACGATCGATCTCGCCGACGGCTCCGACAAGCTGACCTTCGGCAACTTCGCCAACACGGCCACCGTCACCAACGTCGAGACCGTGATCGGTGGCTCGTCCACCGACACGGTGATCCTCGGCGGTCAGGCGACCGGCGGCATCGTCGACCTGGGCAGCGGCATCGACCGGCTGACGCTCGGCAACTACGTCAACACGGTGACGGTCGCGAACATCGAGACCGTGGTCGGCGGATCGAACGACGACACGCTCGCGTTCGGCGCGGCGATCACCTCGGGCACCTACGATCTCGCCGCGGGCGACGACGTCCTGACGCTCGGCGACTTCGTCAACACGCTGACCGTGTCGAACGTCGAGACGGTGATCGGCGGCTCCACCAACGACGTCGTCAGCTTCGGAGCCCAGGCGAAGAACGTCTCGGTCGATCTCGGCGCCGGCAACGACAAGCTCGCTCTCGGCAACTTCGCCAACACGGTGACCGTCGCCAACGTCGAGACGGTGATCGGTGGCTCGAGCTTCGATACGGTGACGCTGTCCGGTGCGGTGACCGGCGGGACGATCGATCTCGGCACCAGCGCCGACAAGCTGGTGATCGATGCGGCCGGCGCGACGGTGACGGTCGGCAACACCGAAACCATCGTCGGCGGTGCGGCGACCGACGTCGTCACGCTGCTGGCCGCGGCGAGTGCGACGACGATCGACCTCGGCGACGGGTCCGACAAGCTGACGCTCGGCAACTTCGCCAACGTGGTGACGGTCTCCAACGTCGAGACGATCGTCGGCGGGACCGCCGCCGACACGGTGTCCCTCGGCGTCCAGGCGACGGGCGGTTCGGTCGATCTCGGCGCCGGCATCGACAAGCTGACGCTCGGCAACTTCATCAACACGCTGACCGTCTCGAACACCGAGACGCTCGTCGGCGGGTCGACCGACGACGCGATCACCCTCGGGTCGCAGATCTCCGTCGGAACGCTCGATCTCGGTGCCGGCAACGACACGCTGACGCTCGGCGACTTCATCAACACGCTGACCGTCTCGAACATCGAGACGGTGATCGGCGGGACCACCAACGACGCGGTGACGCTCGGCGCGCAGGCCCGGGAGGTCTCCGTCGATCTGGGTGCCGGCAACGACCGGCTGACCCTCGCCTCGGCGGTGAACACGGTGACCGTGATCAATGCCGAAACCGTCACCGGTGGTGCGAGCTACGACACGGTGGTGCTGTCCGGTGCGGTGACCGGCGCGACCCTCGATCTCGGCCTCGGCAACGACCGGCTGATCTTCGATGCGGCCGGCGCGACGGTGACCGTCTCCAACACCGAGACGATCGTCGGCGGTGCGGCGACCGACGTGGTCACCTTCGGCGCGGCGGTCTCGTCGACGGCGATCGACCTCGGCGACGGCGCGGACAAGCTGACCTTCGGCAACGCCGTCAACGTGGCGACGGTCTCCAACGTCGAGACGATCGTCGGCGGCTCGTCGGCCGACACGGTGACGCTCGCGGCACAGGTGACCGACGGTTCGGTCGACCTCGGCAACGGATCCGACAAGCTGACGCTGGGTGCCTTCGTCAACACGTTGACGGTGTCGAACACCGAGACGATCGTCGGCGCCGCTCAGTCCGACACGGTGACGCTCGGTTCGGCCGCCTCGGGATCGGTCGATCTCGCGGCCGGCGACGACCACCTGATCCTCGGCGACTTCGCCAATGCGGTGACGGTGTCGAACGTCGAGACGGTCACCGGCGGCACGCTCGCCGACACGGTCGCCCTCGCCATCCAGGCGAAGAACGTCTCCTTCGATCTCGGGACGGGCAACGACAAGGTCGTGCTCGCCAACTTCGTCAACACGATCACGGTGGCCAACGTCGAATCCGTCGTCGGCGGCTCGGCTGCCGACACGGTGGTGCTCGCCGATCAGGCGGGCGGCAATGCGGTCACGCTGACCGCCGTCGAGACGATCATCGGCTCGGCGACCGACGACGTGGTCACCTTCACCTCGACCGCCGCGACCGGCACCGTCGACCTCGGCGACGGCTCCGACCGGCTGGTCCTCGGCAACGCCATCAACAACCTGACGGTTTCGAACGTCGAATCGATCACCGGCGGCACCGGGTCCGACACGGTGACCCTGGCCAATCGGGTGACCGCCGGGACGATCGATCTCGGTGCCGGCTCCGACAAGCTGGTCCTCGGCAACTACGCCAACACGCTGACGATCACCAACGTCGAGACGCTGGTCGCCGGCAACGTCGCCGATTCCGTCACGCTCGGTTCGGCGCTCACCTACGGCACCATCGACCTCGGCGCCGGTGCCGACGCCCTGACGCTGGGCGACTTCGTCAACACCGTGACCGTGCTCAACGTCGAGACGCTGACCGGCGGCAACACCAACGATCTCGTCACGCTCGGCGGCCAGGCGACCGGCCTCACCGTCGATCTGGGTGCGGGCAACGACACCCTCCGGCTCGCCGCGGCGGTCAACACCGTCACCGTCTCCAACGTCGAGACGATCACCGGTGCCAGCCTCTCCGACACGGTCGCCTTCGGTTCGCAGGTGACGGGCGGGGCGATCGACCTCGCCGACGGTGCAGACAAGGTCGTGCTCGGCGCCTTCGACAACACGCTGACCCTCGCCAACGTCGAGACCATCACCGGCGATGCCGGAGCCGACACGGTCGCGCTCTCCGGTACGATCACCGGGACGACCGTCGACCTCGGCGCCGGCGGTGACACGCTCACCTTCGGTGCGGCTCTGCAGACGGTCACGGCGCTCAACGTCGAGACCATCGTCGGCGGCGCGTCCGCCGACACGCTGACCATCGGGGCGGCACTCACCGACGGTTCGATCGACCTCGGCGCCGGCGCCGACGGTCTGACGCTCGGCAACTTCGACAACACCGCCACCGTCACCAACGTCGAGACGATCACCGGCGGGACCGGGTCCGACACGGTGGTGATCGGCGGCGCGGCGGAATGGGGCTCGATCGATCTCGGCGCGGGCGACGATTCCGTCACCTTCGCCGCGGCGGCCACCGTCTACGTCGGCAACGCCGAGACCATCCTCGGCAGCGCCGCGGAGGACGCGATCACGCTGTCGACCGCCTACACCTCCGGGACCATCGATCTGGCCGGCGGCGACGACACGCTGACCCTCGGCGAGTTCACCAACACCGTCACGGTGACCAACATCGAGACCGTCTACGGCGCGGCCGGGGCGGACACGGTGGCGTTGAGCGGCGGCTTCACCGGCGGCTCGATCAACCTCTACGGCGGCAACGACACCGTCACCATCGATGCGGCCGGCGCCACCGTGACGCTGGCCGGCGTCGAGACGGTGGTCGGCGGCTCCGGCGACGACGTCGTCACCTTCAACGGCAACATGCCGAACGCCTCGGTCGACCTCGGCGACGGCATCGACACGCTGATCCTCTCGCGTGCGACCACGGTCACCGTGTCGAACGTCGAGAGCCTGGTCGGCGGGTCGAAGAACGACTCCGTCACCCTCGCCACCGCCTTCACCGAAGGCGAGATCGACCTCGGCGCGGGCAACGACAAGCTCGCCCTCGGCGACTTCGCCAACACGGTGGTCGTCACCAACGTCGAGCAGCTGACCGGCGGCAACCTGGCCGACACGATCTCGACCGTCGCCGCCGTCACCGGCGGGACCTGGGATCTCGGGGCGGGGGCCGATCGTCTGACCATCGGCGACGCCGGTGCGACGCTGACCGTCGGCAACACCGAAGTGATCACCGGCGGCGCGGCGGGCGACGACGTCACCCTGTCCGGCACCGTCGACGGGACCGTCGACCTCGGCGGCGGCAACGACCGGCTGACCTTCGGCGATGCCGGCGGCACCGTCACGGTGGCCAACGTCGAAACGATCAACGGCGGCGCCTCCAGCGATCTGGTGGTGTTCGCGAGCGGCGTCGACGGCGTGTCGATCGACCTCGGTGCGGGTGACGATCAGGTCGTCTTCGATGCGGCCGGCGCCACGGTGAGCCTCGCCAACGTCGAGACCATCGTCGGTGCGGAGGGTGACGACGCGGTCACCCTGACCAGCCCGGTGACCGGTTCGACCATCGATCTCGCCGCGGGCGGCGACCGGCTGACCCTCGGCGACTTCGCCAACACGCTGACCCTCGCCAACGTCGAGACCATCACCGGCGGTACCGGCGACGATCGGGTGACCCTGGCCACCGCGGCAGAGGGCACCGCCATCGATCTCGGCGACGGCGGCGACGCGCTGACCCTCGGCGCCTTCGCCAATACCCTGACCGTGACCAACGCCGAGACCATCGTCGGCGCCGGACAGGACGACACGGTGACCTTCGGGGCCGCGCTGACCGGCGGATCCGTCGATCTCGGTGCGGGCTCGGATTCCGTCATCTTCGATGCGGCCGGCGCGACCGTGACCCTCGCGGGAGTCGAGACGGTCACCGGCAGCGGCGCCACCGATCTGGTGAGCTTCTCTCAGGCGGCCGCGGCCACCGTCGATCTCGGTGCGGGAACCGACCGGCTGACGCTCGGCGACTTCACCAACGACGTCACGCTCACCGGTGTCGAAACGGTGGTGGGTGGTTCGGGTGACGACACCGTCACCTTCGCCACCGCCGTGAACGGTGCCGAGGTCGACCTCGGTGCCGGAAACGACACGCTGGTGTTCTCCGCCGACGGTGCCACCGTGACGGTCTCGAACGTCGAGAATCTGACCGGTTCGGTGGTCGACGACTCGGTGACCCTGGCCACCGCGGTGACCGGTGCCACCCTCGATCTCGGTCAGGGCGACGACCTGCTGACGCTCGGCGCCTTCGTCAACACGGTGACGGTGGTCAACGTCGAGACCGTGGTCGGCAGCGCCTCCTCCGACACGGTGACGCTCGGCTCGCAGTTCGCCGGCGCGATCGATCTGGTCGGCGGGGCGGACACCCTCAATCTCGGTGCCTTCGTCAACGACGTCACGGTCTCCAACATCGAGACGGTGGTCGGCGGCGCGAGCGCCGACACGATCACGCTCGGCGCGGCGGTCACCGGCGCGACCTTCGATCTCGCCGGCGGCGACGACTCGCTGATCTTCGATGCGGCCGGCGCGACCGTCACGGTCGCCAACATCGAAACGGTCACCGGCGGTGCCGCCGGCGACGTGGTGACGCTGTCCGGTCAGGAGACCGGGGCGAAGATCGATCTGGGCGGCGGCGACGACACCCTGCGGCTGGCCGATGCGGTCAACACGGTGACGGTGGCCAACGTCGAGACGATCACCGGCGGCTCGGTCGCCGACACCGTCGTCTTCGGTGCGGCGGTCACCGGTGCCACCGTCGATCTCGGTCAGGGCAACGACGCGCTGGTGTTCTCGGCCGAAGGCGGAACCGTCTCGGTCGCCAACGTCGAGACGGTGACCGGCTCGGGCGTCGACGACGAAGTGACCCTGGTCGGTGCGGCCGCCGGTCTCTCGGTCGACCTCGGCGACGGCGCCGACCGACTGGTGCTCGCCGACTTCGACAACACGCTGGTCGTCTCGAACGTCGAAGGCCTGACCGGCAGTGCCCATTCCGATCGGGTGACGCTCGGCTCGCAGGTGGTCTCCGGCACGCTCGATCTCGCCGGCGGCGCCGACAGCCTGACCCTCGGCAACTTCGACAACACGGTGACCGTCGCCAACATCGAGACGGTGACCGGCAACCTCGGCTCCGACACGGTGGTGCTCGGCGGTGCCGTCACCGGTGCGGTCGTCGACCTCTCCGACGGCGACGATGCCCTCTACACCGACGTGGCCGGCGCGACCGTGACCGTCATCAACGTCGAGACCATCGTCGGTGCCGGCGGCAGCGACGTGATCACGGTCACCCAGCAGGTGACCGGCGGCAGCTTCGACCTCGACGGCGGCAACGACGAACTGGTGCTCGCCAACTTCGCCAACACCGTCACGGTGACCAACATCGAGACGGTCGTCGGCGGCTCCGGCTCCGACATCGTCACCTTCGGCGGTGCGGTCGACGGCATCGTGGTCGATCTCGGGGCGGGCGGCGACTCGCTGGCCTTCGACGTGACCGGTGCCACGGTGACGGTCGCCAACGTCGAGACGCTGGTCGGCTCGGCCGCCGCAGACGACGTGACCTTCGCGACGCAGATCACCGGCATGTCGCTCGACCTCGCCGGTGGAGCGGACGTGCTGACCCTCGGCGACTTCGTCAACACGCTGACCGTCGCCGGCATCGAAACGCTCACCGGCGGCGCCAGCGCCGACACGGTGGTGCTCGGCGGTGCGGTCGACGACCTCACCATCGACCTCGGCGGCGGCCTCGACCGTCTGGCCCTGGCGAGTGCCGGCGGTACGGTCACGGTGACCAACATCGAGACCATCGTCGGCGATGCCGGCGACGATCGGGTCACCTTCGCGACCCAGGTCACCGGTGCGACCCTCGATCTCGCCGGCGGCGACGACACGCTGGTCCTGGCGAACGCCGACAACACGCTGACCCTGGCGAACGTCGAGACGATCGTCGGCGGCAGCGGCAGCGACGTGCTGACGCTGACCAATGCGGCGGCGTCCGGGACCATCGATCTCGGCGACGGCTCCGACAAGCTGACCCTCGCCAACGTCGCCAACACCCTGACTCTGACCAACATCGAGACGATCGTCGCGGGTGCGGCGGCCGACGACATCACCCTCGGCTCGTCGCTCGCCGGCGGCACCATCGATCTGTCGGGCGGTGCCGACAAGCTGACGCTCACCGACTTCGGCAACACGCTGACGATCGTCGGCGTCGAGACCCTGGTCGGCGGCGCCGCGGTGGATCTGGTGAAGATCGGCGATCAGGCGACCGGTGCGACCGTCGACCTGGGCGGCGATGCCGACCAGCTGACCCTCGGCGACTTCGTCAACACGGTGTCGGTGTCGAACGCCGAAACCGTCCTCGGCGGCGCCTCCGCCGACACGGTGACCCTGAGGACCCTGGCGGACGGAACCGTCGTCGATCTCGGCGCCGGCAACGACGCGCTGGTGCTCGGCAACTTCGCCAACTCGGTCCATGTCCAGAACGTCGAGACCGTGACCGGTGTCGGCGGCGACGACACGGTGGTGTTCGACGCGGCGGTGACCGGGGCGACGCTCGGCCTCGGCGGCGGAACCGACACGGTCGTCTTCGCGGCGGCCGGCGCCACCGTCACGCTGTCCGGCGTCGAGAGCGTCGTCGGTTCGGCGGCGACGGATCAGGTGACCTACTCCACCCAGATCGCCGGCGCGACCGTCGATCTCGGCGGCGGTGCGGACAAGCTGACGCTGGGCAACTTCGCCAACGACGTGGTGGTGGTCGACGTCGAGACCGTAGTCGGCGGCTCCGACGCCGATACGCTGACCTTCGGCAGCGCGGTCGCCGGTGCGACCGTCGATCTCGGCGCAGGGGCGGACTCCGTCGTCCTCGATACGAACGGCGGCACCGTCACGGTGGCCAACGTAGAGACCGTCACCGGTGCCGGCGCGGACGACGTGATCACCCTCTCGGCTCAGGCGACCGGTGTGACCGTCGACCTCGCCGACGGCAACGACACCGTCACCCTGGGAGCCTTCGTCAACACCGCGACCGTCTCCAACGCCGAGACGATCCTCGGCGCGGCGTCGAGCGACACCGTGATCCTCGGTGCGCAGGCGACCGGCATCGCCGTCGATCTGAAGGGCGGAGCCGACACTCTGGTGCTCGGCGCCTTCGACAACACCGTGAGCGTGGCCAACGTCGAAACGATCACCGGCGACGCCTCCGCCGATGCGGTCACTCTGACCGCACAGGCGACCGGCTTCCGGATCGATCTCGGCGGCGGCGACGACACGCTGACGCTCGGCGACTTCGTCAACACGGTGAGCCTCGCCAACGTCGAGACCGTCGTCGGCGGTACCACGTCGGACATCGTCGGCTTCACGAGTGCGGTCGCCGGTGCGGTCGTCGATCTCGGCGACGGAACCGACGCGGTGCGGCTCGGCACCTTCGTCAATGCGATCACCCTGACCAACGTCGAGACGGTGACCGGCGGCGGACTCGCCGACACGGTGACCTTCGGGGCGGCGGTGACCGGCGCGACGGTCGATCTCGGAGCCGGCAGCGACACGCTGGTGTTCGATGCGACCGGTGCCACGGTGACGGTGGTCAACGTGGAGACGATCACCGGCGTCGGTGGTGACGACGATCTGACCTTCTCGGCTCAGGTGGCCGGCGCGACCGTCGGCCTCGGTGGCGGCCACGACAAGCTGACGCTCGGCAACTTCGCCAACACGGTGACGGTGGCCGACGTCGAGACGATCCTCGGCGGCAGCCTCGCCGACACGGTGACGCTGTCGGCCGCCGCGACCGATGCCTCGATCGATCTGAAGGGCGGCAACGACAAGCTGACGCTCGGCAACTTCGAGAACACCGTCTCGGTCGCCAACGTCGAGACCCTCGTCGGTGGCAGCACCGACGACGTGGTGACCTTCTCGGCTCAGGTGACCGGTGCGACCATCGACCTCGCGGACGGCAACGACACGTTGAAGCTCGGCGACTTCGTCAACACGGTGACGGTCACCAACGCCGAAACGATCCTCGGCGGTTCGGCCTTCGACTCGGTGGTGTTCACCCGGCAGGTGACCGACGTCTCGATCGACCTCGGTGCGGGCAACGACAAGGTCACGCTCGGCAACTTCGTCAACACGGTGACGCTCTCCGGCGTCGAGACCGTGGTCGGCGGTTCGGCCGCCGACACGGTGGTGTTCGGCGCGGACATCGGCGGAGCCACCGTCGATCTCGGGGCCGGCGCGGATCGTCTCGTCCTCGCCTCGACCGGCGGGACGGTGACGGTGGCCAACGCCGAGACGATCACCGGCGGGGAAGCCGACGATCTCGTCACCTTCTCCACCGCGGCGACCAACGTCACGATCGATCTGGGCGACGGTGCGGACAAGCTGGTCCTCAATCCGTTCACCAACAACCTGACGGTCACCAACGTCGAGACGATCGTCGGCGCCACCGGCTCCGACACCGTCACGCTCGGGTCCGCGGCGGTCGATGCGACCATCGATCTCGGAGCCGGCAGCGACAAGCTGGTGCTCGGCAACTTCGCCAACACGCTGACCATCCTGAACATCGAGACCCTGGTCGGTGCGGCCTCGTCCGACACCGTCACCCTCGGTGGGCAGGCGCAGGGCGTCACCCTCGATCTGGCAGGCGGCGGCGACGAACTGATCCTCGCCGATCAGATCAACACCGTGACCACGCTCAACATCGAGACGATCGTCGGCGGCAACACCAACGATCTGGTGACCCTCGGCACCCAGGCCACGGGCATGACGCTCGACTTCGGTGCCGGCAACGACAAGCTGACGCTCGGCGCCTTCGTCAACACCGTCACGGTCTCGAACATCGAGACGGTCGCCGGCGGCGTTTCCTCCGACACGGTCGTCTTCGCCACCGCCACCACCGGCGGCACCCTCGATCTCGGCGGCGGTCTCGACACGATCGACTTCCAGGCGGTCGGTGCGACGATCACCGTCACCAACGCCGAGACGGTGATCGGCGGCGATCTCGACGACATCGTCACCTTCGGTGGCATCGCCACCTCGACGTCCGTCGATCTCGGCCTCGGGACCGACCAACTGGTGCTGGCCGCCGCCGCCAACGTGCTGACGGTGTCGAACACCGAAACCATCACCGGTGGCGCGCTCTCCGACACGGTGACTCTCGGCAACCTCTACACCGGCGGTCTGATCGACCTGAAGGCCGGCGCGGACAAGCTGACGCTCGGTGCCTTCGACAACACCGCGACGGTTCTCAACGTCGAGACGGTCGTCGGCGTGGGCGGAAGCGACACCATCGTCCTCGGCGGCGCATCGACCGGGATCATCGCCGATCTCGGGGCCGGCACCGACACGTTCACGATGGACGCGACCCTCGGTGCGACGGCCACTCTGGCCGGCGTCGAGACGGTGACGGGTTCGGCGGCGGCCGACGTGGTCACCTTCAACGGTGCGGCGCAGAACGTCGCCGTCGATCTGAAGGGCGGCAGCGACCGGTTGGTGCTGGGCAACTTCGTCAACACCGTCACGGTGTCGAACGTCGAGACGATCACCGGCGGCACGCTCGCCGACAAGGTGGTGTTCGGCGGCGCGGTGGCCGGGGCGACGGTCGATCTCGGAACCGGTGCGGACACGCTGGCCTTCGATGCGGCCGGTGCGACGGTGACGATCGCCAACGTCGAAACCCTCACCGCCTCGGTGGCCGACGATTCGGTCACTCTGGCGAGCCAGGTGACCGGTGCGACCTTCGATCTCGGCGGCGGCGACGACCAACTGACGCTCGGTGCGTTCATCAACACGGTGACGCTCTCCAACGTCGAGACGATCGTCGGCGGTGTCTCCTCCGACACGGTGACGCTCGGCACCCAGGTGACCGGCGGGATCCTCGATCTGGCCGGCGGCAGCGACAAGCTGGTGCTCGGTGCCTTCGCCAACACGGTCACGGTGTCGAACATCGAGACGGTGATCGGCGCCGCGAACGCCGACGAAGTGGTCCTCGCGGCCGCCGTGACCGGCGGAACCATCGACCTCGCCGGCGGTACCGACCAACTGACCTTCGATGCGGCCGGCGCGACGCTGACCGCGGCGAACGTCGAAACGGTGACCGGTTCGGCGGCGGTCGACGTCCTGACGCTCGGGACCCTCGCCAACGGTGCGACGGTCGATCTGGCGGGTGGCAGCGACAAGCTGATGCTCGGCAACGCGATCAACACGGTGACGGTGGCCAACGCCGAGACGATCGTCGGCGGCACCACCAACGACCTCGTGACGCTCTCCGGCGAGGTCGCCGGTGCGACCATCGATCTGGGCACCGGTCTCGACCGGCTGACCTTCGATGCGACCGAGAACACCACCGTGTCGGTGGCCAACGTCGAGACGATCACCGGCGGTGCCGGCGACGATCTCGTCACGCTGACCGCTGCGACCAGCGCGCTCACCGCCGACCTCGGCGGCGGCGCCGACAAGCTGGTGCTCGCCAACGCGCTCAACACCGTCGTCCTGGCCAACGTCGAGACGATCGTCGGCGGCACGCTCGCCGACACGGTGACCCTGACCGAAGCCTTCACCGGCGGACAGGTCGACCTGAAGGGCGGCAACGACCAACTGACGCTGGCCAACGCCGCCAACACGGTGACGGTCGTCAACGTCGAGACCATCGTCGGCGTCGGCGGTGCGGACGAGGTCACCCTCGGCGGTGCTTCGACCGGCATCACCGTCGATCTCGGCGCGGGCAGCGATGCGCTGACCTTCGACTCCACGCTCGGTGCGACGGCCACTCTGGCCGGTGTCGAGACGGTGACGGGTTCGGCGGCGGTCGACGTGGTCACCTTCAACGGTGCGGCGCAGAACGTCGCCATCGACCTGAAGGGCGGCAACGACCGGTTGGTGCTCGGTACCTTCGTCAACACCGTCACGGTGTCCAACGTCGAGACGGTGACCGGTGGCGGTCTCGCCGACACGGTGATCTTCGGCGGTGCGGTGGCCGGAGCGACCCTCGACCTCGGGGCGGGAAGCGACTCGCTGACCTTCGCGGCCGCGGGTGCGACGGTGACGATCGCCAACGTCGAGAACCTCACCGGTTCGGCGGTCGACGACTCGGTCACGCTGGCCAGCCAGATGACCGGCAGCTCGTTCGACCTCGGCGGCGGCGACGACAAACTGGTGCTCGGGGCCTACGTCAACACGGTGACCGTCTCCAACGTCGAGACGATCGTCGGCGGCGCCTCCTCCGACACGGTGACGCTCGGCACGGTGGCGACCGGCGACACGATCGACCTCGGGGCCGGCAGTGACCAACTGGTGCTCGGCAACTTCGCCAACACCGTCGTGGTTCGGAACATCGAAACGGTGACCGGCGCGGCGAACACCGACGAAGTGACCCTGGCGGTGGCCGTCACCGGCGGGACCATCGATCTCGGGGCCGGCGTCGACCAGCTGACCTTCGCGGCGGGCGGCGCGACGCTGACCGCGGCGAACGTCGAGACGGTGACCGGTTCGGCGGCGGCCGACGTCCTGGTGCTCGGTACCATCGCCGACGGCGCGACGGTCGACCTGGCCGGCGGCAACGACAGGCTGACGCTCGGCAACTCGATCAACACGGTGACGGTGGCCAATGCCGAGACGATCACCGGCGGTACCACCAACGACCTCGTCACGCTCTCCGGCGAAGTCGCGGGTGCGACCATCGATCTGGGCGCCGGTCTCGACCGGTTGACCTTCGACGCGGCCGAGAACACGACCGTGTCGGTGGCCAACGTCGAGACGATCACCGGCGGCGGCGGCGACGACACGGTCACGTTGACCACGACGGCGACCCGTCTCTCGGTCGATCTCGGTGCGGGCACCGACCAGTTGACGCTGGGCAACTTCGTCAACACGGTAACGGTGGCCAATGCCGAGACGATCTACGGCGGCTCCGTCGCCGACACGGTGGTCCTGTCCGAGGTCTTCACCGGTAGCCTGATCGACCTGAAGGCCGGCAACGACCGGCTGACGCTGGGCAACTTCACCAACACGGTGACGGTGGTCAACGTCGAGACGATCACCGGCGGTGTCAGCACCGATCTGGTGACCTTCTCCGGTCAAGTGACCAACGCGACGATCGATCTCGCCGGCGACGACGATCAGCTGAAGCTCGGCGATTTCGTCAACACCGTCTCGGTCGCCAACGTCGAGACGATCCTCGGCGGTACCGCCTCCGACACGGTGACGTTCACCCGGCAGGAGACCGGCGTGACCGTCGATCTCGACGCCGGCAACGACCGGCTGGTGCTCGGCAACTTCGTCAACACCGTCACGGCGTCGAACGTCGAGACGATCACCGGCGGCACGCTCGCCGACAAGGTGGTGTTCGGCGGCGCGGTGGCCGGGGCGACGGTCGATCTCGGAACCGGTGCGGACACGCTGGCCTTCGATGCGGCCGGTGCGACGGTGACGATCGCCAACGTCGAAACCCTCACCGCCTCGGTGGCCGACGATTCGGTCACTCTGGCGAGCCAGGTGACCGGTGCGACCTTCGATCTCGGCGGCGGCGACGACCAACTGACGCTCGGTGCGTTCATCAACACGGTGACGCTCTCCAACGTCGAGACGATCGTCGGCGGTGTCTCCTCCGACACGGTGACGCTCGGCACCCAGGTGACCGGCGGGATCCTCGATCTGGCCGGCGGCAGCGACAAGCTGGTGCTCGGTGCCTTCGCCAACACGGTCACGGTGTCGAACATCGAGACGGTGATCGGCGCCGCGAACGCCGACGAAGTGGTCCTCGCGGCCGCCGTGACCGGCGGAACCATCGACCTCGCCGGCGGTACCGACCAACTGACCTTCGATGCGGCCGGCGCGACGCTGACCGCGGCGAACGTCGAAACGGTGACCGGTTCGGCGGCGGTCGACGTCCTGACGCTCGGGACCCTCGCCAACGGTGCGACGGTCGATCTGGCGGGTGGCAGCGACAAGCTGATGCTCGGCAACGCGATCAACACGGTGACGGTGGCCAACGCCGAGACGATCGTCGGCGGCACCACCAACGACCTCGTGACGCTCTCCGGCGAGGTCGCCGGTGCGACCATCGATCTGGGCACCGGTCTCGACCGGCTGACCTTCGATGCGACCGAGAACACCACCGTGTCGGTGGCCAACGTCGAGACGATCACCGGCGGTGCCGGCGACGATCTCGTCACGCTGACCGCTGCGACCAGCGCGCTCACCGCCGACCTCGGCGGCGGCGCCGACAAGCTGGTGCTCGCCAACGCGCTCAACACCGTCGTCCTGGCCAACGTCGAGACGATCGTCGGCGGCACGCTCGCCGACACGGTGACCCTGACCGAAGCCTTCACCGGCGGACAGGTCGACCTGAAGGGCGGCAACGACCAACTGACGCTGGCCAACGCCGCCAACACGGTGACGGTCGTCAACGTCGAGACCATCGTCGGCGTCGGCGGTGCCGACGAGGTGACCCTCACCGGGGCGGTGGTGCGCGGGACGATCGACCTAGGTGCGGGGATCGATCAGCTGTCGCTCGACGACCTCGGCAACACGGTGACGGTCGGCAACGTCGAAACGATCACCGGCGGTGCGCTCGCCGACACGTTGGTGATCACCGCTCAGGCCGACTCGCTGACCATCGATCTCGCGGCCGGCAACGACCGCCTGACGCTCGGCAACTTCGCCAACACCGCGACCGTCTCCAACGTCGAGACGATCGTCGGCGGAACCCTCGCCGACGAAGTGGTGCTCGGTGCGGTCGCCGCGGGCTACTCGATCGATCTCGGGCTCGGTTCCGACACCCTGACCCTCGGGGCGTTCGACAACACGGTGACGGTGGCCAACGTCGAGACGATCATCGGCGTCGGGTCGATCGACCTCGTGACCATCACCGCCCAGGTGGCCGGTGGCGTCGTCGACCTCGGCGGTGCGGCCGACAGCCTGACGCTCGCGACCTTCAACAACACGTTGACGGTCCGGAACGTCGAGACGATCGTCGGCGGCGACTCCATCGACGTCGTCACTCTCGGCGCGCAGGCGACCGGCGGAACCGTCGACCTCGGTCTCGGTTCGGACAAGCTGATCCTCGGCGACTTCGCCAACACCCTGACGGTCGCCGGCGTCGAAACCCTCACCGGTGGTACGGGTGTCGATCGGATCGTGCTCTCCGATCAGGTCAAGCGCGGCATCTACGACTTCGGCGACGGCCTCGACGAGTTGTCGCTCGGCGACTTCGCGAACACGCTGACCGTGGCCAACCTGGAGACCCTGAACGGCGGAACGGCGGACGACACCGTCACCTTCTCGACGGCACTGACCGGAGCGACGATCGATCTCGACACCGGCAACGACAAGCTGACGCTCGGCAACTTCGCCAACACGGCGACGGTCACCGGCGCGGAGACGATCATCGGCGGGACCGCCGTCGATCGGATCACGCTGGGTGCCGGGTCCGATCCGACCATCGTCAACCTCGGGACCGGAGCCGACGAACTGACGCTCGATGCCGGTGGCTCGACGGTGTCGGCGGCGAACGTCGAAACGATCAACGGCGGCGCCGGCGGCGATCTGGTGACGGTCACCACGACCTCGGCGGGCATGACGATCTCGCTCGGTGGCGGGACCGACCAGCTGATCTTCGCCTCCTCGGTCACCGCGACGGTGTCCGGAGCGGAACAGATCACCGGTTCGTCGGGTGTCGATCTGATCGTCATCTCCGGCTCCACGGCGGCGACCGTGTCGGCGGGGGCGGGCAACGACCGGATCGTCTCCGGCGACGGCGCGGACACGCTGACCGGCGGAGCGGGTGCGGACCAGTTCGTCTTCACCAGCACCACCAGTTCGGGAACCGGTGCGGGGGCCGACACGATCACCGACTTCGTACCGGGGACCGACACGCTGGTCTTCCAGGGACTGCTCACCGGCACCTTCAGCTACGACGGTGCTGGGAACACGATCACCTCGAGCGGACACAGCTCGGCGGTGTTCGACGACGCCAACGACCTGCTGATCGTCGACACCGACGGCGACGGCACGGCGGACATGGAACTGAAGCTCACCGGCAAGTCGGCGACCGATCTGACGGCCACCAACTTCAGCTGGAGCTGATCGGATCGGCGACGGTGCTGGACAGTCCTTCGGGCTTTCTGGCATCGTCGCCACCGACGAACCTTCCGAATCGGTCGGAGACCGGATCGAACGGGGCGGCGCGGGACGCGCGGCCCCGTTCGTGATTCCGGAACCGGGCGACGCCCCCGGTGGACCGGGGCGCGGAAGGGCGAGGCGGGACCAGACGAAGATGATCGAAGTGCCGGTATCCTGGGGCGAACTGGTCGACAAGATCACGATTCTCGAAATCAAGGACGAACGCATCGCCGATCCGGCGAAGCGGGCGAACGTCGTCCGGGAGCTGACGCTGCTGCGCGAGCGCTTCGCCGCGGCGCCACCGGTCGACGGGGTCGCGCGGGTCACCGCCGATCTGAAGTCGGTCAACGAGTCGCTCTGGGCGATCGAGGACGAGATCCGCGACCAGGAACGGGCGGGGACTTTCGGTGACCGGTTCGTCGAACTCGCCCGGGCGGTCTATCGGACCAACGATCGGCGTTCCGACCTGAAGCGCGAGATCAACCGTCTGCTCGGCTCGGCGATCGTCGAGGAGAAGTCCTACCAGCCCTATTGACGCCCGGCCGCCCGATCGGCGGCGCCGCGGCGGGGAGACCGACACGCGATGTCTCGCCCGATGACCCGAGACGCGCTCATCGCCCGGGGTCGCGACCGGCAGGCGGCGGGCGCCCCGGCGGAAGCCGAAGTGTTCTATCGGGAGATCCTTGCGGAGGATCCGCAGGACGTCGAGGCGCTGCATCTGCTCGGCGTGGCGGCGCACCAGCAGGGCGACCACGCCGGCGCGGTGACGATGATCGGCGCGGTGGTCAAACGGCGGCCGGACTTCGTTCCCGCCTGGCAGAATCTGGTGCTGCCGCTCGTCGAACTCGGACGGCTCGACGAAGCGATCGCCTGCGGGCGGCGGGCGGTCGAACTGGCGCCGGGACGGTCGGGCGGGCGGATCAACCTGGCCCGCGCGCTGATCCAGGCCGGCCGCTTCCCGGAAGCCGAGAAGGTCGCCACCGAAGCGGCGGCGATCGATCCGCGCGATCCGATCCCGCTCTGCCAGCTCGGCCACGTCCGGCTGTCGACCGGTGACGTGGCTTCGGCCGACCGGCTGTTCCTGCGCGCCCTGGATATCGCCCCGGATCACGTCGAGGCGCTCTACAATCGCGGCGTCGCCCAGCAGGCGTTGCTGCGCGACGAGATCGCGGCGGGATGCTACGCCCGGGTGCTCGCCCTCGATCCCCGGCATCGCGGCGCGCGACTCAACCTCGGCGTCGCCCTGCGCTCGCTCGGCCGGGTCGAAGAGGCGCTGAAGATCTGGGCGGGCTTCGACTTCGACCCCGAGACCTGGCCGGAACTCGCCTACGACATCGCCTGCGCCCGGCTGCTCGGCGGCGACTGGGCCGCGGCCTGGGCCGGCTACGAGCATCGGCTGACCGCCACCACGCCCTTCGCCCGTCCGCCGGCGACCACCGCGCCGCGTTGGGACGGCCGGCCGATCACCGGCGGAACGGTGATGGTCCACCACGAGCAGGGGCTCGGCGACACCGTCCAGTTCGTCCGACTGCTGCCGGAGATGCTCGATCGGGTCGGGCGGCTGATCTTCGTCTGCCAGCCGGCGCTGTACGAACTGCTGAAGCGTTCGCCGATCTTTGCCGGCGAACGAATTTCGCTCGTCGCCGAAGGAACGCCGATTCCGGCGCACGACGTCTGGTCGCCGCTGCTGTCGCTCGCCGGTTTCCACGGACTGGAGCGGACCGGCGTGCCCTCCACGGTGCCGCATCTGGCGGCCGATCCCGAGCGCGTGGCGGCGTGGACGCGGCGGCTCGCCGGAAACGAGACGGTGCGCGGCGCCGAGCTCCGGGTGGGGCTGGTCTGGCAGGGCAATCCGAAGGCGCCGGTCGAGAAGGGGCGGTCGATCCCGCTCGCCGCCTTCGCGCCGCTCGGCCGGGTCGACGGCGTCGTCTGCGTCGCCCTGCAGAAAGGGGCCGGCCGCGAGCAGGTGCCGCCGCCGGGGCTCGCCCTGGTCGATCCGGGGCCGGACTTCGACGAGGGAGGGAACGCCTTCGTCGACACCGCGGCGATCCTCTCCTGCCTCGATCTGGTGATCACCTCGGACACGTCGGTCGCCCATGTCGCGGGTGCGCTGGGACGGCCGGTGTGGCTCGTGGTCAAGAAGGTGCCGGAATGGCGCTGGGGCCTCTCGGGGGCACTCACGCCGTGGTACCCGACGATGCGGATCTTCCGCCAGACCACGGCGGGCGACTGGTCGGAGCCGATGGCGCGGGTCGCCGCCGATCTCGAGGTGCTGATCGGGGTCAAGGCGGGACCCGGGCCGACCGAGGGCGAGGCGGCCGGGCCGCTGTTCGAAGCGGCGGTCGCCGCCCACGGCGCCGGGCGCTGGGACGAGGCGGTGGCCGGTTTCCGCAAGGTGGCGGCGGTGGCGCCACGTTCGGCGCAGGTGCTGAACTTCCTCGGGCTGGCGACGATCGAGACCGGCGAGGGCGAGCGGCGGTTCGACGAGGCCCTGCCGATCGTCGCCCATTCGGTGGCGCTGGCGCCGGGCGACGCGACGCTGTTCGCCAACTTCGCGGTGCTCCTGAAGCGGCGGGGCGATCTCGACGACGCCCGCTGGATGCTGCTCCACGCGC
>CALFRR010000093.1 GCA_937919435.1 uncultured Alphaproteobacteria bacterium
CGCGTCGCCGGCGAGACCTGGCCCGCGGCGGTCGCGGAGTTCCGCGATCCCACCGCGGTCCGCGCCTTCCTCGCCCACCTGCTCGAGGAGACCGATCGATGATCACCCCCGCCACTCTCGACCTCGCGGTCGTCGGAAACTCGACCGTCGCCGCACTGATCGACCGCTCCGGCACCGTCGTCTGGGGCTGCTGGCCGCGCTTCGACGGTGTCCCGGTGTTCTCCGCCCTGCTCGGCGGCGACACCCCCGCCCACGGCTTCTTCTCGATCGGCTTCGACGAGATCGCGCACTGCGAGCAGACCTACGAGCGCAACACCGCCGTCGTCCGCACCGTGATCACCGCCCCGGACGGCGCGGCGATCGCGATCACCGACTTCGCCCCGCGTTTCGCCCAGTTCGGCCGCACCTACCGGCCGCCGATGTTCGTCCGGATCGTCGAGCCGATCGCCGGCGTGCCGTTGATCCGCATCCGCCTGCGTCCCGGCGACGGCCGCGGCGGTCCGGCCGAGCGCCGGGTCGCCGGCTCCAATCACGTCCGTTGGATCGACGACACCGCCGCCATCCGTCTGACCACCGACGCCTCGATCAACCACGTGGTCGGCGAGAACCGCTTCGTCCTGAAGCGGCCGCTGACCTTCGTCCTCCATCCCGACGAGACGCTGGGGGATTCGGCGACCCGGATCGGCGCCGATTTCCTGGAGCGCACCCGGAGTCACTGGCGGGACTGGGTCCGCGCGCTGAACCTGCCCTACGAATGGCAGCCGGCGGTGATCCGGGCCGCGATCACCCTCCAGCTCTGCGCCTTCGAGGACACCGGCGCGATCGTCGCCGCCCTGACCACCTCGATCCCCGAGGCGCCCGGCACCGAACGCACCTGGGACTATCGCTTCTGCTGGATCCGCGACGCCTTCTTCACCGTCCATGCGCTGAACCGGGTCGGCGCGACGCCGACCATGGAACGCTTCATCGACTACGTCACCGACATCATCGCGATCGAGGGCGGACCGGGGCTGAAGCCCCTCTATCCGGTGGTCCCCGAGAACCCCGCCGACGAGGAGATCCTGCCCGGCCTCGCCGGCTATCGCGGTCAGGGGCCGGTGCGGATCGGCAACGCGGCGCGCGAACAGGTCCAGCACGACGTCTGGGGCAGCGTGGTGCTCGCCGCCTGGCAGATGTTCTTCGACGAGCGCCTGCCGAAGAAGGGCGACGTCGCCCTCTACCGGCTGCTGGAACCGCTCGGCCAGGCGGCGCTCGCCCATGCCCTGGAGCCCGACGCCGGCATCTGGGAATACCGCCACCGCACCTCGGTCCACACCTTCTCCGCGGCGATGTGCTGGGTCGCCGCCGACCGGCTCGACGGCATCGCCGCGACCCTCGGCCTCGACGCGGAGAGCGCGGAATGGCGCACCGCCGCCGACGCCCTGCGCGAGATCGTCCTCGACCGCGCCTGGAACCCGGCCGGCTTCTTCGCCGGCACCCTCGACGGCGACGATCTCGACGCCTCCGTCCTGGTGCTCCACGAGATCGGCATCGTCTCGGCGACCGATCCCCGCTTCCGCGCCACCGTCGACACCATCGGCGAGCGCCTCGCCCACGACGGCCACGTCCGCCGCTACGCCGCCGCCGACGATTTCGGCGTGCCCGCCGTCGCCTTCACCATCTGCACCTTCTGGTACGTCGATGCGCTCGCCGCCTCGGGCCGGACCGAGGAGGCACGGCGCCTGTTCGAGGATCTGCTCACCCGCCGCAACCACGTCGGCCTGCTGTCGGAGGACCTCGATCCGACCACGGGCGAGCTCTGGGGGAACTTTCCGCAGACTTATTCGATGTCCGGTCTGATCGTCGCCGCGATGCGGCTGTCGAAGGGATGGGAGACCACGCGATGAGTACGACCGACGTCAGAAGCGAGGTCCGCACCTCGCCGCGCCGCAGCATCGGCGCCTTCCTCGGCCGGTTCCTGCGCAACCGGGCGACACGCTGGAGCCTCGGCCTCTTCGCCGCGACGGCCGTCCTGGTGCTCGCCCTGACCCCGCTCACCACACTGCTGGTCGAAGGCTGGGCCCGCCAGGACGTCGACCTGCGGTCGCGACTGGTGGCGCGCACCGTCCGCGAGCAGGTCGCCGGCCCCTATCGGATCGGCGAGAACGACGTCGGCCGGATCTTCGACACCCTCTCCGAGGACGAGCGCCTCGTCGCGCTCGGCTTCTGCGACGAGACCGGCACGATGCGCTGGGCGACCCGGGCGATGCCGCCCTCGCTCACCTGCGCCACGCTGCCGCTGCGCCAGACCGATTCCGCCACCGCCCGCAAACTCGACCGGCAGCACGTCCACATCGGCATCTCGCCGATCGCCCTGGTCGGTCACAAGGGCCACCTTCTGGTGCTGCACGACCTCGCCTTCGTCGACGAGCGGGTCGCCTCGGTCCGGATCTGGGTGACGGCGGCGCTCGCTTCCGCGGTGATGGGCTTCGGCCTGGTCGCCGCCGGCATCGGCTGGCTGCTGTTGCGCCGCTTCGGCCTCGCCGCCGAACGCCGTCCGGCGCCGCCGCTCCCGCTCGACGGGGAGCCGCCGCGCGAGCCCTCGCCGATCACCCGCGAGTTCCGCGCCATGGTCCGCGAGCTGCGCGGCGAGCGGAAGTTCGCCGAAGGCATCTTCGTCGAGTGGTCGCCGAAGACGTTGCGCCAGCTGCTGGTCGAGGAACTGCCCGGCGCCGAGGTGCTGGTGGTGTCGAACCGCGAGCCCTACATCCACAACCGCAACACCGCCGGCGGCGTCGATCTGCAACTGCCGGCGAGCGGCCTCGTCTCGGCGCTCGAGCCGGTGATGCGGACCTGCGGCGGCACCTGGATCGCCCACGGCTCAGGCACCGCCGACCGCGACACCGTCGACGGGGCGGACCGCGTCCGCGTGCCGCCGGCCAAGCCCGACTACACCCTGCGCCGCGTCTGGCTCTCCGACGACGACGTCGACGGCTACTACTACGGCTTCGCCAACGAGGGCCTCTGGCCGCTCTGCCACACCGCCTTCGTCCGCCCGACCTTCCGCGCCCGCGACTTCGAGCGCTATCGGGCGGTCAACGAGCGCTTCGCCGAGGTGGTGGTCGCCGAGGCCGGCCGCGACGATCCGATCGTCCTGGTCCAGGACTATCACTTCGCGCTTCTGCCGCGGATGATCCGCAACCGACTGCCGAAGGCGACGATCGTCACCTTCTGGCACATCCCCTGGCCGAACGCCGAGACCTTCGGCATCTGCCCGTGGCGGGAGGAGATCATCGACGGCCTGCTCGGCTCGTCGATCGTCGGCTTCCACACCCGCCAGCACTGCAACAACTTCATCGACAGCACCGACCGCCACCTCGAGTGCCGCATCGACCGCGAGCACGACTCGGTGACCGTCGCCGGTCTCGACACCCTGGTGCGGGCCTATCCGATTTCGATCGAATGGCCGCCGTCCGCCCTCGCCGGTCAGGCGTCGGTCGCCGAGGCCCGCACGGCGGTGCGCGAACGGCTCGGCTACGGCCCCGAGGTGCGGCTCGCCGTCGGCATCGAGCGCTTCGACTACACCAAGGGGATCATCGACCGGATGCGGGCGATCGACGACCTGCTCGAGCACCATCCCGAATGGATCGGCCGCTTCGCCTTCGTCCAGGCCGCCGCCCCGACTCGTTCGACCCTGGCGAGCTACCGGGCGATCCAGGACGAGGCGATCCGGGTCGCCGAGGAGATCAACACCCGCTTCCGTCACGACGGTTGGGAACCGATCCGCCTGACCATCCGCCATCACGACCAGCACGAGGTCTACGAGCTTTTCCGGGCCGCCGACGTCTGCGTCGTGTCGAGCCTGCACGACGGCATGAATCTGGTCGCCAAGGAATTCGTCGCCGCCCGCGACGACGAGCGCGGCGTGCTGGTGCTGTCGTGCTTCGCCGGCGCCTCGCGCGAGCTGTCGGAGGCGCTGATCGTCAACCCCTACGACACCCACGCCATGGCCGATGCGCTGCACGACGCGCTGACCATGCCGCCGGAGATCCAGCGCCAGCGGATCGCCCTGATGCGCGATCAGGTCCGCGAGCGCAACGTCCACCGCTGGGCGGCGCAGATGCTGCTCGATGCGGCACAGATCCGTCGGCGCGACGCGATCCGCCACGCCTCCGCGGCGGACCGTCCCGCCGTCTCGATCAGTTGACCGGGCCGACGTCGTCGCGGATGCACGCGACGAGGTGGCCGGGCGAGACCTCCCGCGGCGTCCGCGCCGCGGGCTCCGCGCAGGCCGGCAGCACGTGCCGGCAGCGGGTGCGGAAGACGCAGCCCGACGGCGGGTTCATCGGGCTCGGCACTTCGCCCTCGAGCAGGATCTTGTCGCGCGCCGCGTCCGGATCCGGCACCGGCGCGGCGGAGAGCAGCGCCAGCGTGTAGGGATGGCGCGGCCGCCGGTAGAGCTCGCGGCTCGGCGCCAGCTCCATCAGCCGGCCGAGGTACATCACCGCCACCCGGTCGGAGACGTGGCGCACCACGGCGAGATCGTGGGCGATGAACAGCACCGCGAGGCCGAGTTCGCGCTGCAGATCGCGCAGCAGATTGACCACCTGGGCCTGGACCGAGACGTCGAGCGCCGACACCGGCTCGTCGGCGACGATGAAGTCCGGCTCGACCGCCAGCGCCCGGGCGATGCCGATGCGTTGGCGCTGACCGCCGGAGAACTCGTGCGGGAAGCGCTCCAATGCGTCCGCTCCGAGCCCGACCCGTTCGAGCAGACGGACCACCCGGTCGCGCCGATCCGCCTTGTCGCCGATGCCGTGGATCACCAGCGCCTCGCCGATCACCTCGCGCACCCGCTGCCGCGGGTCGAGGCTGGCATAGGGGTCCTGGAAGACGATCTGCATCCGCCGGCGCATTTCGCGCATCTCGGCCGGCGCCAGCGTGGTGATCTCGCGTCCGTCGAAGCGCACCGAGCCGGCGGTCGGCTCGATCAGCCGGAGGATCGAGCGCCCCGCTGTGGTCTTGCCGGATCCGCTCTCGCCGACCAGCCCCAGCACTTCGCCGCGGTCGAGATCGAAGGAGAGGTCGGAGACCGCCTCGACCCGGCCGATCTCGCGCCGGAAGACGCCGCCGAGGACCGGGAACGCCTTGCCGAGGCCGCGCACGCGCAGCAGCGGTTCGGCCGGGACGGGCGCGGGCGTGTCGGTCATGGCAGGTCCTTCCGGCGATGGCAGCGGACGACATGGTCGGCGGCGACCGCGTCGAGCGTCGGTTCGGTGGTCCGGCAGGCGTCCTCGGCGAACCCGCAGCGCGGCGCGAAGGTGCAGCCGGGCGGCCGGTCGAGCGGACTCGGCACGTTGCCGGGGATCGCCGCCAGTCGCTCCTCGCTCTCCCCGTCGGCACCGAGATGCGGCATCGAGGCGAGCAGCCCGCGGGTGTAGGGGTGGCGCGGGCTCGAAAACAGGGTGCGGACGTCGGCCTCCTCGACCACCCGTCCCGCATAGACCACCGCCACCCGTTGGGCGATCTCGGCGACCACCCCGAGATTGTGGGTGACGAACAGGATCGAGGTGCCGGTCTCCGCCTGGAGCCGGCGCATCAGATCGAGGATCTGGGCCTGGATGGTGACGTCGAGGGCGGTGGTCGGCTCGTCGGCGATCAGCAGCGTCGGCCGGCAGATCAGCGCCATGGCGATCATCACCCGCTGCCGCATGCCGCCCGACATCTGGTGCGGATATTCGTCGAGTCGGCGTTCCGCCGCGGGGATCCCGACCCGCCGCAGCTGGGCCAGCGCCTCCGCCCGCGCCTCGGCCTTCGACAGGCCGCGATGATGGCGCAGCGTCTCGCCGATCTGGTCGCCGACCGTGTAGACCGGGTTGAGCGAGGTCATCGGCTCCTGGAAGATCATCCCGATCTCGTCGCCGCAGACGTCGCGCATCTGGCGTAGCGACAGCTTCGCCAGATCCCGGACCTCGCCGTCGCGGCCGCGGAACAGGATCTCGCCGGAGACGATGCGGCCCGGCGGGGTCGGAATCAGACGCATCACCGAGAGGCCGGTCACCGACTTGCCGGAACCGGACTCGCCGACCACGGCGAGGGTCTCGCCGCGGCCGATCTTCAGCGAAATGCCGTCGACCGCCTTGGCGACGCCGCCGTCGGTGTCGAAGTGGGTCCTCAGGTCGGTGATCTCGAGGGTGGTCGCGGCGTCCATGGCGTGCCTCTCAGACGGTCCGGCCGCGTGCCGCCACCACCCGCTCGCCGACCACCTCGCCGCCGCGGACGCAGACGACCCGGTCGTGCAGGTTGGAGACGACGCAGACGTGGTTCGGCACGATGGTCAGGTGGCCGCCGATCGCCGGACGCCCTTCGGCGGCGGAGAAGTCGATCACCCCGTGCTCCTCGTTCAGCCGGTAGACGACCGCCTTCGGATACTCGAGCACCAGTCCGTAGCCCTCGCCGGCGCTCGCCGGCACCCGGTCGCTCGACAGGGTCTTCGTTCCGGAATCGATCACCACCCGGTCGGGTGTCGGCATGCTGACCACCGTGACGATCACGTGGAAGGCGACCTCGTCGAGGCTCGCCACCCCCGCCGCGACGGTCGCCCGGTCCTGGTAGACGTAGGTGCCGACCCGGAGTTCGGTGGCGCCCTCCACGTCGTGGGTCGACCAGCAGCCCGGCGTGCCGCCGACCGAGACCACCTCGAGCGGAATGCCGGCGGCGGCGAGCGCCTGCTTCGCCTCGGCGACGAAGGAGGCGGTCTTCGGTCCGCGCGGATAGGTCATCAGACCGCGGAACACCACGGCGCCGTTGCCGGCGGCGCGACGGGCGAGCACCATCGCCTCGTCGACCGACTGGACGCCGCAGCGCCCGTCGCCGGAGTCGAACTCGATCAGCACGCCGATCTCGCGCCCCGCCTCGGCGGCGGCCGCTGCCACGGTGTCGAGGGCGACGGCGTTGTCGAGCGCCACCGACAGCCGCCGGGTCTTGCGGGCGAGTTCGGCGAGCGGCGCGATCTTGGTCGGCCCGACGATCGGATAGGTGAGCAGGATGTCCTCGCAGCCCGCCTCGGCGAAGACCAGCGCCTCGGAGATCTTCTGGCAGGTGATGCCGACCGCGCCGAGTTCGATCTGCCGGCGGGCGATCTCGGGAAGCTTGTGCGTCTTGATGTGCGGCCGGAGCTTCAGCCCGTGTTCGTCGCAATAGGCCTGCATCCGGACGAGATTGGCCTCGACCCGGTCGAGATCGACGACGGGGACGGGCGTATCGAGATCGGCGAGCCGCATGGGTCTCTCCTCGATTGGCCGGACGGCCCCGCGATCGGGGCCGTCCGAATTGGATTCACGGAAGCACGGCGATGCAGTCGATTTCGACCTGGATGCCGGCGAGGCCGGCCTGGACGGTGGTCCGCGCCGGCGGCTCCTTCGGAAAGAAGCTCTTGTAGACCTCGTTGTAGGCGCCGAACTTGCCGAGATCGGTCAGATAGGCGGTGACCTTGACCACATGGGCGAGGTCGGTGCCGGCGGCCTTCAGGATGGTCTCGAGGTTCCGCAGGGTCTGCGCGACCTCGCCCTCGAAGTCGGCCGGAAGCGCGCCGGTCTTCGGCTCGTGCGGGCCCTGGCCGGACACCCAGACGAAACCGTTGGCGATGATCGCATGCGAATAGGGGCCGGCCGGCTTCGGGCCGTCCGCGGCGAAGATGGGAGTACGGTTGCTCATCGTGACCTCTTCAGGTTCGGATGGAAGCGGGCGGGTCGAGCCGCGTCAGGGCACGCCCCGGGCGAGCGCCGGTCGGACGGCCCTCGCGACGCACGAAGGTCCCCGCGACCATCACGTCGCGGATCCCCTCGGGCGGCAGGGTCGGATCGGTGAAGGTGGCGCGGTCGTGCACCGCCTCGTCGAAGATCACCAGGTCGGCGATCATCCCGGGACGGACCAGACCGCGGTCGAACAGGCCGAAACGCTCCGCCGGCATCGACGTCATGTGGCGGATCGCCTCTTCCGGGCTCGACGCGCCTTCGCAGCGGAAGGCCCGGGCGAGATGCCGCGGGAACGCGCCGAAGGCCCGCGGATGCGGCTTCCCCCCCTCGCGCGGCAGACCGTCGGAGCCGAGCATGTGCAGCCGATGATCGAGCGCGCAGGAGAGATCGGCCGGATCGAGCTGGAACATCACGATGTTGGTTCGGCCGCGGTCGGCGACGACGAGGTCGACCAGCACGTCGAACGGCGCGACGCCGCGTTCGGCGGCGATCTCGGCGAGTGTCCGCCCCTCGAGCGCCCCGAGCCCGGGATCTCCGACCCCGCCGATCCGGACGTTCTCCCAGCCGATCAGCGTCACCTTCGATTCCCAGCCCGGATCGGCCGGCGAGGTGCCGCCCTCGACCGCCCGGCGGATCGCCGCGGCGGCGGTGGTGTCGGCGAAACGGGCGATCAGCGCCTCGACCCCGCCCTCCAGCGCCGACGGCGGCAGCAGCTGCAGGATCGTGCTGGAGCCCGCCGGATAGGGATACATGTCGAAGGAGACGTCGAGCCCGTCGCGCCGCGCCGCCTCCAGCCGGTCGATCGCCTTCGGCACCGAGCCCCAGTAGGGCCGACCCGCCGCCTGGAGATGGGAGAGCAGCCCGGCCGCGCCGCCCGCCTTCAGGAGATCGAGGAACTCCTCGACCGAGGTGAGCAGGCCGCCCTCGTAGGAGCGGACATGGGCGGTGAGCAGCGCTCCGTGTTCGGCGACGACCTCGGCCAGACGGACGAGCTCCGCCCGGTCCGCCCAGGCGCTCGGCGGATAGACGAGACCGAGCGACAGGCCGTGTGCGCCCTGGTCGAGCTGTGCCGAGAGCAGTGCCGCCATCGCCTCGCGCTCGTCGGCGGTCGCCGGCCGCTTCTCCCAGCCCATCACCGCCAGCCGCAGTCCGGCGTGGCCGACCAGCGAGACGAGATTGAGCCCGAGCCCCGGCCCGTCGAGCGCCGTCCGATAGTCGGCGAACGAGGCGAAGGTCTCCTCGGGGCGGACCTCGCCGAGCAGATTGCCGAAATGCTCGCGCAGGCCCGCGGCGCTGGTCGCGGTCTGCGGATAGAGGCCGAAGGAACAGTTGCCGACCACCACCGTGGTCACCCCCTGTGCCGACTTCTCCGGCCGGTCGGGACGGCGCAGGAAGACGAGGTCGTCGTGGGCATGGGCGTCGATGAAGCCGGGCGCCACGTAGTGCCCCTCGGCCTCCACCACCTCGGCCCCGTCGGCCGGGAGGTTCGGCCGGATCGCGGCGATGCGGGATCCCTCGACCAGCACGTCGGCGCGGAACCACGGCGCGCCGGTACCGTCGACCACGCGGGCGTGGCGGATCAGAGTTCGGGTCGGAGCGGTCATCGTGTCACCTTCTGCAAGCGCGGATCGAGAGCGTCGCGCAACCCGTCGCCGACGATCTGCAGGGCGAGCACGGTGACGACGATGGCGAGGCCGGGGAACAGCATCAGCCAATCCGCCTGACGGAAATACTGTTGGGCGCCGGCGATCATGTTGCCCCAGGTCGGGGTGGTCGGCGGCACCCCGACGCCGATGAACGACAGCGCCGCCTCGGTCAGGATCGCGTAGGCGAAGATGAAGGTCGCCTGGACGATCACCGGCGACATCAGGTTCGGCAGGATGTGGCCGAAGACGATCCGCGGCGACCCCGCGCCGAGCGCCCGCGCCGCCTCGACATAGGGCATCTCGCGCACCACCAGGGTGGCGGCGCGCACCACTCGGGCGACCCGCGGCGTGTAGACGATGCCGAGCGCCAGCACGACGTTGAACAGCGAGGGGCCGAGCGCCGCCATGAAGGCGATGGCGAGCAGGATGTCGGGGAAGGCCATCAGCGCGTCGGTGAAGCGCATGACCACCCCGTCGAGCCGGCGGAACCAGCCGCCGACCAGGCCGAGCAGAGTGCCGAGCACCGTCGCCACGACGACGACCAGACCGCCGACCAGCAGCGACAGCCGCGCCCCGAGGATCACCCGGCTGAGCACGTCGCGGCCGAACTCGTCGGTACCGAACGGATGGAGCCCGGTCGGCGGCTTCAGCCGCTGCAGGATCGCCATCTTCATCGGATCGTAGGGCACGATCAGCGGTGCCGTCACCGCGATCGCCAGCATCGCCACGACGACGCCGAGCATCACCACGGCGAGCGGCCGGCGCAGCAGCTGGCGGATCACCAGCGCGGCGGGCGAGCGGCCGCGCGGGGCACGCGGAGCGGCGGCGGCGGGAGTGGTCGGTTGCGACATCGCCGGGCCCTCAGTAGCGCACCCGCGGATCGACCACCGCATAGAGCAGGTCGACGGCGAGATTGATCAGAACATAGATGCCGGAGACCACCAGCAGTGCTCCCTGGATCACCGGATAGTCGCGCCGGAGCACCGCCGAGACGATCAGGTTGCCGATCCCCGGCAGGCCGAACACCGTCTCCGTGACGATCGCGCCGGCGATCATCACCGCGGTGGTCAGACCGATCACGGTCAGGATCGGGATCATCGCGTTGCGCAGCGCATGCTTCAGCACCACGGTCAGCGGCGGGAGACCCTTGGCGCGGGCGGTGCGGACGTAGTCGTCGCCGAGCACGTCGAGCATGCTGGTCCGGGTGAAGCGCAGGATCAGCGCCGAATTGGGGATGCCCAGCGCGATCGCCGGCAGCACCAGATGGCGCACCCGCTCGAGATAGGTCGCCTCCGGCGGGCCGTAGCCCGACACCGGGAAGAAGCCGAAGTCGACGGCGAGATACTTGATCAGCATCAGGCCGATCCAGAAGCTCGGCACCGAGGCGGCGAGCATCGCCGCGGTGACCGCCACCCGGTCGACCGCACGCCCGCGCATCGCCGCCGAGACGATGCCGATCGGCAGGCCGATCGCCACCGCGATGCCGACCGCCATCACCGTCAGAGACGCGGTCAGTTCGGTGCGCTCCGCCATCGCCTGGAGCACCGGGCGGCCGAGGAAGATCGAATCGCCGAGATCGAGCGTGACGATCTGCTTCAGATAGATCACGAACTGGGCGATCAGCGGCTGATCGAGCCCGAGCCGGACCCGCAGCGCCGCGATGTCCTCCGCGGTGGCCGCCGTCCCCAGCATCACCGCCGCCGGATCGCCGGGGATCACCCGCGCGATGACGAAGACGACCGCCGCGACGACGGTCATCACCACCATCATGCCGACGAGACGACGCAGAGCATAGACGAGCATCGCGGTAGTCCTCGCGGATCTCGCTCCGCCGCCCGGGACCGGGCGGCGGAGACCGAGGATCGGATCACTTGGCCAGTTCGACGTTCCAGAAGAACGGCCAGGGCATCGGCTGGTAGTTCACGAGCTTCGCCGAACGGGCGGCGAGATTGTAGAACTCGCCGACCTTGATGGTGGGCACGTCGGCGTAGAACTGCTTCTGCATCTCCGCCCACTTGGCGACGCGGGCCTTCGGGTCCATCTCGCCGTTGAAGGCGGCGAAGGCGGCGTTCTTCGCCGGATTGTCCCACCAGCCCGGATAGCTCGGGTTGGTGATGGTGATCAGCGACGGCTCGGGCACGAAGGTGTGGTAGGTGAAGAACGCGTCCCACGCCTTGTCGTCGGCCCGGCGCTGCACCAGCGTCGCCCAGTCGAGCACCTGCAGATCGACCTTGAAGCCCGCCGCCTCCAGCTCGGCCTGGGCCACCAGGCTCATCTTGTAGAGGAAGTCGTACTGCATCGAGGTCATGATGCGGATCGGCTCGCCCTTGTAGCCGGCGGCCTTGACCGCCGCGGCGGCCTTGGCGGTGTCGGCGACGGCATAGCCCGAGACGCTCGCCTTGTCGTAGTAGACGGTGCCCGGCGCGTAGATCGAGCCCTCGACGGCGAAGAAGGCGGGATCGCCGAAGCCGGCGGTCAGCATCTCCTCCGGCGAGACCGCGGTCGCCACCGCCTTGCGAAGCTTCTGATCGGCGAGCACGCCGGTCTTGTTGTTCATGATCATCAGCGGGAAGCCGAAGGGCTTCACCACCACCGACTTGAGGCCGGCGGCACCGTCGATCCGCGGCTTCATCTCGGCCGGCAGACTGTCGGCGAACTGGAACTGGCCGGCGACGATGCCTTCGGCGCGGGTCGCGGCGTTGGGCACCGGCACGAAGCGCAGTTCGTCGATCTTGGCGACGCGGGCACCGCCGTAGCCCGACGCGGCCGCCGCGAGCGGCACGTAGCGGTCGAACCTGACGAGACGCACGTACTGATCGGGCTTGTGCTCGAGGAACTTGTAGGGGCCGGTGCCGATGAACGACTTCAACGGATTGACGCCGTCGATGATGGACTTCGGCACCACCACCGCGGCACCGTTGTTCATCGCCAGCAGCGCCGACAGCGGCGCATAGGGCTGCTTCAGCGCGATCACCACCTTGGCGCCGTCGCCGGAGATCTTCTCGATGAAGGCGGCGGCCGACTTGCCGCGCGGGCTGAGCCTGGTCCAGCGCTCGAGCGAGGCGACCACGTCGTCGGTGGTCATCTTGGTGCCGTCGTGGAAGACGACGTCGGTCCGGAGCGGGATGGTGTAGGTCTTGCCGTCGGCGGAGACCGTCGGCAGCGCCGCGGCGACCAGCGGCGTCAGCGCCCACTGGGCATCGAAGGTGTAGAGTGTCTCGAAGACGTGCTGCGAGATGATGCTGACCAGGTCCGACGTGACACCGACCGGATCGAGCGTCGGCGGCTCGCCGATGGTGGCGACCGTGACGACCGAGGCGGGAACTTGGGCGACGGCGTCGGCGGGACGGCCGACGATCGTCAGGCTGGCCGCCAGAGCGGTCGCTGCGAAGGAATACGTGAGCGATTTCATCGTGACCCCCGATCCGTCGGCTGCCGTACCGGCCCGCCCGACGCCGCGAGATTGCACCTCTTCCCTCGGTACGGGGCGAGAGGCTGGCCCATGTCCGAAATACCAGACTACAGTTTCATATTTCGGACAAGGCGACAGTATATCGGACTCCGCGGCGTGACAAGCCGCTCCCGGCCATGCTAAGTGGCGACATTGCGTGCACCCCCTGCCCATTCGTCGGGCTGGACATCCGGAACGAGAGCATGAACGAGACCACGCCGACGGGCCGCGCCCGGGGCATCGACCGAGTGATCGCGCTGATGGATCACCTCCATCGCCGTCGTGCCCCGACGCGCATCGCCGATCTCGCCCGTGATTCCGGCATGCCCCGGTCGACCGTCTACGAACTGGTCAACACATTGGTCGACGCGCGCTGGCTCGACTTCCGAGAGACCGAGGGTACCGTCTACTTCGGTCCGGCGATGCACTATTTCGGCAACGACTACCTCGACAGCATCGACCTGATCCGCAAGGCCCGCGGCGAGGTGGCGCAGCTCGCCGCCTCGGTCGGCGAGACCGCCCAGCTGTGCATGCTCGACGGCAACAAGTATCTGGTGGTGCTCAACGAAGCGGGGCGGCGGATGTTCCGCATCTCCTCCGACGTCGGGGTCAAGGTGCCGATTCCCTGGACCGCGTCCGGCCGCCTGCTGGTCGATCACATGAGCCCCGACGAGATCCGCGACTTCATCCCGGAGGACGACTTCGTCCTGCCCGACGGGCGGAGAATCGGCATCGACGAGTTCATGGGCGACATGGCGACCGCCCATGCCCGCGGCTTCTCCCGCACCACCGGTCTCGTCGACCGCTTCACCACCTGCCTCGCCGTGCCGGTGCGCGATCTCGCCGGCCGTTGCGTCGCCACCGTCTGCTTCGTCGTTCCCGCCGAGACCACCGCCGAGGAACAGGCGACGATGATCGCCACGCTCCAGGACTGCGCGGCGCGCCTGACCTTCCCTGCCTGATCGGCCCGACCGGCGGGCGGGGCGCGTCACCGTGTCGGTTGGCGCGATCGACGCATCGGACCATCATCGCCTCTGGAACGAATCCAATTCCGGAGCGGATCATGACCGAAGCGACCACCGTCACCTCCGGCGCCATCGCCAAGGAACTCGGCGTCTCCGAAGGCAAGGTCAAGAAGGCGATCGAGAAGCTCGGGCTGGAGCCGGTCGCCAAGCGCGGCGTCTGCCGGCTCTACGCCCCCGAGGCGGTCGACGCGGTGAGGAACGCCCTCGCCTGAGCCTCCTCCACCGAGGTTTCTCTGCCCCGCCGGCCGGCCACGGCCATCCGGCGTGGGTTTGCGTGTGCCGCATGTCCGCCCTCACTGGCGTTCCCCTCCCCGATCGGGCAGTCTCGCGCATCCTGCCGCGCGCGATCGTCGTACGACCCGCCGCGGCCACCACCGACCGGAGACGACGATGTCCGAGACCTTCACCGCCTGGCTGATCGAAGAGGTCGACGGCCGCCCGAAGGGCGGGTTCCGCACGATTTCGACGGACGATCTGCCGAACCACGACGTGCTGATCGAGGTCGCCCGTTCGACCGTCAACTACAAGGACGGCCTCGCCGTCACCGGCAAGGGACGGATCGCCCGCCGCCTGCCGCTGGTCGCCGGCATCGATCTCGCCGGCACCGTCGTCGAATCCCGCTCCCCCGACTGGAAGCCCGGCGACCGCGTCCTGGTCAACGGCTGGGGCCTTTCCGAGACCGAATGGGGCGGTTACGGCCGCTTCCAGCGCTCGAAGCCGGAATGGCTGGTGCGGGTGCCCGACGTCTTCTCGTTCGAGCAGGCGATGGCGATCGGCACCGCCGGCTACACCGCCGCACTCTGCGTCGACGTGCTGGAGCGCTTCGGCGCGCTCGGCTCCGGCGGCGAAGTGCTGGTCACAGGCGCGGCCGGCGGCGTCGGCTCGATCGCCGTGGCGCTGCTGGCGAAGCTCGGTGTCTCCGTCACCGCCCTTTCCGGACGTCCGGAGACCCGCGAGTGGCTCGCCGGGCTCGGCGCCACCGGTTTCGTCGATCGCGCGACCCTCGCCGCCGAAGGTGCTCCGCTGCAGAAGGAACGTTGGGCGGCCGCGGTCGACGTGGTCGGCGGCCGGCTGCTCGCCAACGTCGTCGCCCAGATGCGCCGCGGCGGTGCCGTCGCCGCCTGCGGGCTCGCCGGCGGGGCCGATCTGCCGGGCAGCGTGTTCCCGTTCATCCTGCGTTCGGTGGCGCTGCTCGGGGTCGATTCGGTGATGGCCACCAGGGCCGCCCGCGACGCCGCCTGGGCCCGCCTCGCCCGCGACCTCGACACCGAGAAGCTCGCCACGCTCTACCGGGTCGAGCCCTTCGCCGAACTGCCGAAGCTCGCCGCGGCGATCCTCGACGGCGACATCCGCGGCCGCGTCGTCCTCGATCTCGGCGCCTGAGCCGCGATCCGCGACCGGCGGTCCACCGCCGGTCGCCGCTCAGCCGGCCGCCACCAGCACCGGCGCCAGCGCTCGCATCTCCGACAGCAGCGCCGCGGTCAGCGGCGGCTGCGGGTCGCGTTGCGACACGACGAGACCGATCAGCGACGAGACCTCCGGCGCCACCAGCGGAATCGACACCAGCGTGTCCGGCAGCGCCAGCTCCTCGGCCATGATCCGCGGCAGGATGGTCGAGAACCGACCGATCCGCAGATGCGCGGCGAGAACCTCGATCGAGCTCGACTCGAGGATCGGGTCGATCGTCACCCCGACTCCGGCGAACACCCGATCGATGATCCGCCGGTTCTGCATGTCCCGACTGAGCAGGCACAGGGGCAGCGTCCCCGCCTCCGCCCAACTCACCGTCGGCCGCCCGGCGAAGAGCCCGTCGCGCTGGGTGATCAGGTGATGGCGCTCGTGATAGAGCGGCACTTCGGTCAGCCGCCCGATCGGCTCCTGGTCGAGATAGGTGATGCCGGCGTCGACCTCGAGATTCTCGAGGAGCGACAGCACTTCGGTCGACGTGTGCGATGCGATGGTCACCCGCACCCCGGCGTGCCGCTCCCAGAACGCGACGGTCAGCCGCGAGATCACCGGCAGCGCCGTCGGCACCGCGGCGATCTTCAGATGGCCGGTCAGGCCATGCTTCATCGTCTCGATGTCGGCGTGCATCGACCGGAAGTCGCCGATGATCCGCCGCGCCCATTCCAACACCCGCTCGCCCTCCGGCGTGAAGCCGAGGAACCGCGCGCCCCGATCGACCAGAGGCACCCCGAGAATCGTCTCGAGCTGCTTCACCGCCGCCGACAGATTCGGCTGTGAGACGCCGCACACCTGCGCCGCCCGGCCGAAGTGCTTCTCCCGCGAGAGGGCGAGGAGAAATTCGAGCTTTTCCTGCATGATGCCGTCCTCTCGAGAATCCGTCGGCGGGGCGGACGCCGGCGTGCGCCGGCGAACCCGCCCCACGCGGGGCCGATCCGACGGTGCCTCAGCCCGAGCCCGCCGGCCATCGGTGCTTTTCCCGATCGTCGATCGCGACACACGCGCCGTCCGCCGGCACCGGATCGCGGCGCCGACCGCCGTCGCGACGCTTCGAAACAAATTGAAACGATTGTAATGCAAGTGCCGAATCGATGATGTATACTGCAATGCAGCATGGCGCCGGGCGCGACCGGACACGACGTGAAAAGAGCCGCCGCTTCGCAGAGCAACCGGAAGACGGCGTCACGAAACTGACGTGAAGTAGGTCCGGTCCGCGCCGCGAAACCGGGGCGATGGACTCGCCGATCGCCGTGTGGCGAGGGAATTCCGGCGACGGAACGACGATTCCGAGCGAATAGGAGGCCATGTTCGATCGAGAGAGCCGATTTTCGCCCCAATTAACCTTCACGAAAGGTTACCATTGATCGTAGAAGGGAATTGGCTTCGAAAGGTGTATGTTTCCTTTCCAGCGTGACCCTGGGGACGCGCCATCGGTGGGTGTTTTCATGTCGAGATTGGAACACGGCCGTATCGATTCCGATCTGTGGCACGGCGCGATCGCCACGCGGCGCAGCCTGCACTGGACCGTCGAGTTCCTGCAGGGCACCACCCTGTTCGGCGACCTCGTCCTCGTCATCGTGTCCGCGATCGCCGCCTTCGCCGTCCGCAACGGCAACCTCTTCGAGGACTTCCAGTCGAGCGGCCAGCTGGGTCTGGTCACCGCGATCTTCTTCGTCCTGTTCATGGCCCTGCGCGGCGGCTATTCGCTCGCCCATCTCTCCGACGTGCGGCGTCAGCTGGTGCTCGTCACCCAGGGCTGGATCCTCGCCTTCTTCGCGCTCGCCTGGATCGCCTTCCTGCTCAAGGTGACTTCCGGGTTCTCGCGCACCGGCATCACCCTGCACTTCGTCTTCGGTTACGTCGCCCTGGTGGCGACCCATCTGATGTCGGCGCGCTGGCTCGCCCGCCGCTTCGCGCTCGGCCGCGTCTCGCTGCGGCGTGTCGCGGTGGTCGCCGTCGCCGACGACGCCGGGATCGAGCGGATCCGCCAGCGCCTCGCCCGCAAGGGCATCGAAGTGGTGATGCTGTCGCCGATCTCGCCGGCCCGGGTCGGCCGCTCCGGCTTCGTCGGTGCCTGCCGGGGCGCGGTCGGCGACGTCCGCACCGCCCTCGCCTCCGCTCCGATCGACGGCATCTATCTCTTCCTGTCGTGGAAGGAACGGCGCCACATCGACGAGTTGAAGGCGGCGCTGTCGCCGATGCCGGTTCCGATCTGGCTGTTCGCCGACACCGACACCGAACGCCTGATGCGCCGTCCGAAGATCAAGGTCGGCGACCTCGTCGGCTTCGAACTCCAGCGCGCGCCGCTGAGCCAGATCGACCGCGCCGCCAAGCGGGCCCTCGACATCGCCGTCGCCGGAACCGCGCTGATCCTGCTGTCGCCGCTGATGCTGATGACCGCGATCGCCATCGTCGTCGAGTCCGGCTTCCCGATCCTCTTCCGCCAGAAGCGAAAGGGTTTCGGTGCCCGCCCCTTTCCGATCCTGAAGTTCCGCTCGATGCGGGTCCAGGAGAACGGCCCGGTGGTCACCCAGGCGTCGAAGAACGACATGCGGGTGACCCGCATCGGCCGGGTGATCCGCCGCACCTCGATCGACGAGCTGCCGCAGCTGTTCAACGTGCTCACCGGCGACATGTCGATCGTCGGCCCGCGCCCGCACGCCGTCGCCCACGACGACTACTACGACGGGCTGATCGCCTCCTACGCCTTCCGCCAGCACGTCAAGCCGGGGATCACCGGGTGGGCCCAGGTCAACGGCTGCCGCGGCGAGACCCGCGAAGTCGATCAGATGCGGGATCGCGTCGAACACGACATCTGGTACATCAACAACTGGTCGATCTGGCTGGACATCCGAATCATCGTGATGACCGCCTTCAAGATCTTCGTCGACAAGCAGGCCTACTGACCCCGAGGGACAGGGCCGGACGGGGACATGGAAGAGGGCCGGCGGATCACTCCGCCGGCCCTTCTTTCGTCCGAACCGGGCACTCGCCGCGGCTCACCCTTTCGGATCGTAGGCGAGGATCGGTGCCAGCCACTTCTCGGCGGTGGCGAGATCCCAGCCCTTGCGGGTCGCGTAGTCGGCGACCTGATCCTTCTCGATCTTGCCGACGCCGAAGTAGTGCGCCTGCGGGTGCGAGAAATAGAGACCCGAGACCGACGCCGCCGGGGTCATCGCGAAGCTCTCGGTGAGTTCGATCCCGGCCCGCTGCTTCGGCGCCAGGAGCTTCCACAGCGTCGCCTTCTCGGTGTGGTCGGGCTGCGCCGGATAGCCCGGCGCCGGGCGGATGCCGACGTATTTCTCGCCGATCAGTTCCTCCGGCGACAGCGCCTCGTCTCCGGCATACCCCCAGAGCTCCCGGCGGACCTTCTCGTGCAGCCACTCGGCGAAGGCTTCGGCGAGACGATCGGCGAGCGCCTGGGAGAGGATCTTCGAATAGTCGTCGTTGGCGCGGTGGAAGCGCTCCGCCACCTCCGCCTCGCCGATCCCCGCGGTCACCGCGAAACCGCCGATCCAGTCCTTCGCCCCGCCGAGCGGCGCGACGAAGTCGGCGAGCGCCAGATGCGCCCGGTTCGATCCCGACCGGCCCATCTGCTGGCGCAGTGTGTGCAGCCGGGTCAGCGTGTAGTGGCGGCTCTCCTCGGCGAACAGGACGATGTCGTCGCCGACCGACTGGGCCGGCCAGAAGCCGACCACCCCCTTCGCCTTGAGAGAATCTTCGGCGATCAACTTGTCGAGCATCGCCCGGGCGTCGTCGAAGAGCGCGCGCGCCGCCGGGCCGACCTTCGGATCGGAGAGGATCGCCGGATGGCGCCCGATCAGCTCCCAGGTGGCGAAGAACGGCGTCCAGTCGATGTAGGGCACCAGGGTCTCGATCGGCACCTCGATCGAGCGCACCCCGGTGAAGCTCGGCGCCTTCGGCTTGTGGGCGACGAAATCCGGCACGAAGGTATTGGCCCGCGCCTCGGCGAGCGGGACGCGCTCCTTCTCCGCCCGGCCGCGGGCGTGGCCCTCGCGGATCCGCGCGTAGTCGGTGGCGACCTCGGCGGCCGCCCGGTCGCGCTCCGCCCCGAGCAGTCCGGAGACCACCCCGACCGCCCGGCTGGCGTCGACCACGTAGACCGTCTGGCCTCGATCGTAGGCCGGGTCGATCTTCACCGCGGTGTGGACCCGGCTGGTGGTCGCCCCGCCGATCAGCAGCGGCACCTCGAAGCCCTGCCGCTCCATCTCCGAGGCGACGTGGACCATCTCGTCGAGCGACGGGGTGATCAGCCCGGAGAGACCGATCGCGTCGGCCTTCTCCTCGCGGGCCCGGGCCAGGATCTTCTCCGCCGGAACCATCACGCCGAGGTCGACGACGTCGTAGTTGTTGCAGGCGAGGACCACGCCGACGATGTTCTTGCCGATGTCGTGGACGTCGCCCTTCACCGTGGCCATCACGATCTTGCCGGCCGAGGCGCGCCCTTCGCCGCCCGCCGCGGCCTTCTCCGCGTCCATGTACGGGGTCAGCACGGCGACCGCCTGTTTCATCACCCGCGCCGACTTCACCACCTGCGGCAGGAACATCTTGCCGGCGCCGAACAGGTCGCCGACGACGTTCATGCCGGCCATCAGCGGCCCTTCGATGACGTCGAGCGGCCGGCTCGCGGCGAGCCGCGCCTCCTCGACGTCCTCTTCGATGAAGGTGGTGATGCCGTGCACCAGCGCGTGCTCCAGCCGCTTGTCGACCGGCGCCTCGCGCCACGAGAGGTCGACCTCGCGGGGCTTGCCGACCTCGCCCTTGAACCGCGGCGCCGCTTCGAGCAGCCGCTCGGTGGCGTCCGCCCGCCGGTTCAGCACGACGTCCTCGGCGAGATCGCGCAGATCGCGCGCGAGGTCGTCGTAGACCGCGAGCGACCCGGCGTTGACGATGCCGAAGTCCATCCCCGCCTGACTGGCGTGGTAGAGGAACACCGAGTGCATCGCCTCGCGCACCGGCTCGTTGCCGCGGAAGGCGAAGGAGAGGTTCGAGACGCCGCCGGAGACGTGGGCGTGCGGCAGCTCGGTGCGGATGAAGCGGGCGGCCTCGATGAAGTCGACGCCGTAGTTGGCGTGCTCCTCGATGCCGGTCGCCACCGCGAAGACGTTGGGATCGAAGACGATGTCCTCCGGCGGGAAGCCGACGGTCTTCGTCAGGATCTCGTAGGAGCGGGTCGAGATCGCCTTCTTGCGTTCGAGCGTGTCGGCCTGGCCCTGTTCGTCGAAGGCCATCACCACCACCGCCGCGCCGTAACGGCGGATCTTCTTCGCGTGTTCGACGAACGCCGCCTCGCCCTCCTTGAGCGAGATCGAATTGACGATCCCCTTGCCTTGCAGGCACTTCAGCCCGGCCTCGATGACGCTCCACTTGGAGCTGTCGACCATCACCGGCACCTTGGCGATGTCCGGTTCGGAGGCGACGAGGTTGAGGAAGGTCACCATCGCGGCTTCGCCGTCGAGCAGACCCTCGTCCATGTTGACGTCGATGATCGCCGCCCCCGCCTCGACCTGATCGCGGGCGACCGCCAGCGCGCTGGTGTAGTCGCCGGAAGTGACCAGTTTGCGGAACTTCGCCGATCCCGTGACGTTGGTCCGCTCGCCGATGTTGACGAAGCGCATCTCCGGCGCGTGGGTGAACGGCTCGAGCCCGGAGAGCCGCATCCGCGGTTCGATCTCCGGCACCGCCCGCGGCGCCACGCCGGCGACCGCCGCCGCGATCGCCGCGATGTGGTCGGGGGTGGTGCCGCAGCAGCCGCCGACCACGTTGACCAGACCCGAGGCGGCGAACTCGCCGACCAGCGCCGCCATCGCCTCCGGGCTCTCGTCGTAGAGGCCGAACTCGTTGGGCAGGCCGGCGTTCGGATAGGCGCAGACCAGGGTGTCGGCGACCCGCCCGATCTCGGCGACGTGGGCGCGCATCTCCTTCGCCCCGAGGGCGCAGTTGAGACCGATCGAGAACGGCCGGGCGTGGCGCAACGAATACCAGAAGGCGGTCGGCGTCTGGCCCGACAGGGTGCGGCCGGAGAGATCGGTGATCGTGCCGGAGATCATCACCGGCAGCCGGAAGCCCAGGTCCTCGAACACTTCGTCGATCGCGTAGAGCGCCGCCTTGGCGTTCAGCGTGTCGAAGATCGTCTCGACCAGCAGGATGTCGGCGCCGCCCGCGATCAGACCGCGCGCCGCCTGCCCATAGGCGATCCGCAGATCGTCGAAGCTCACCGCCCGGTAGCCCGGATCGGCGACGTCCGGCGAGATCGAGGCGGTGCGGTTGGTCGGGCCGATCGCGCCGGCGACGAAGCGCGGCCGGCTCGGGTCGGCGGCGACCGCCGCATCGACCGCCTCGCGGGCCCGCCGGGCACTCTCGACGTTGATCTCGTGGACGAGCGGCTCGAGCCCGTAGTCGGCCTGCGCGATGGTGGTCGCCGAGAAGGTGTTGGTCTCGACGATGTCGGCGCCCGCCGCGAGATAGGCGGCGTGGATGCCGCGGATCACCTCGGGACGGGTGATCGACAGGAGATCGTTGTTGCCCTTCAGATCCTTCGGATGGTCGGTGAAGCGGCCGCCGCGGTAGTCGGCCTCGCCGAGCCCGTGCCGCTGGATCATCGTCCCCATCGCGCCGTCGAGGACCAGGATGCGCGCCGCGGCGGCGGCCCGGAGCGTCTCGGAGAGCCTTGCGGCGGAGGCGGCGTCGTGGCTGAAGGGCTGGCTCATGATCCTCGACTCTTCTGTCTCGGCCGGTCCCGGGAACCCGGGACGCGGACACCCCGATCCGGCCGCGCCGGTCGGTGCCGATCGATCCGGGCAGATGCCCGAACCGGGTTTCAGGCGGCGTTCGGGCGGATGCCGAGTGCCTCGACGATGCCGGAGACCAGATCCGCCCGGTTCATCGTGTAGAAGTGGAAGTCGTCGACGCCGCGCCGGGCGAGGTCGAGGACCTGATCGCGGCCGAAGTCGATCGCCGCCTTGGCCCGCTCCGCCGGATCCTCGCCGACCTCGGCGAACCGCGCCGCGACCGTCGCCGGCACGCTCGCCCCGGTCTTGGCGGCGAAGCCCGCGACCGCCGGGAAGGCGTGGATCGGAATGATCCCCGGCAGGATCGGCACCGTGATGCCGGCCGCCGCACAACGGTCGCGCAGACGCTCGAACGGCGCGACGTCGAAGAAGAACTGGGTGATCGCCCGGCTCGCCCCGGCGTCGATCTTGCGCTTCAGGTTGTCGATCTCGACATCCCAGCTCGGACTCTCCGGATGCCGTTCCGGATAGGCGCCGACCGAGATCTCGAAACCGCCGATCGCGGCGATCCCCGCCACCAGATCCGCGGCATAGGGGTATCCGCCCGGATGCGCCTCGTAGGCCGCACCGACCCCGCCCGGCGGATCGCCGCGCAGCGCCACGACGTGGCGCACGCCGGCCGCCGCATAGGCGCGGACCACCGTGTCGACCTCGTCGCGGGTCGCCGCGACGCAGGTCAGATGGGCCGCCGGCTTCAGCGTGGTCTCGCGGACGATCCGTGCGACGGTGTCGTGGGTCCGCTCGCGGGTCGAGCCGCCGGCCCCGTAGGTGACCGAGACGAACTCCGGGGCGAGCGGCGACAGCCCCTCGATCGCCGTCCACAACGCCTTCTCCATCTTCTCGCTCTTCGGCGGGAAGAACTCGAAGGAGAGGCGCGGGCGGGAGGCGGATGCGGGAGATGAGGTCATGCGAGGGTCCGTTCGTCGGAACCGGCGACCAGGATGCGGCGATCCCGGGCCAGCCAGAGGGTGACGGTGAGTTGTTCGGCCGCCGCGTCCTCGCCCGTAGGCGGGGCGAGATCGCGCACCGAGACCAGATCGAGCCCGGCGGCGTCGAGCGCGCGGGCGATTTCGCCATGGCCGAAACCGAGCCGGCGATGAGCGTGCGCCTCGCGCAGCAGTTCCAGCCCGTGCGGGGCGAAGTCGACGATCAGCATCCGCCCGCCGGGGGTCAGCAGCCGCGCCGCCTCGCGCAGCGCCCGCGTCGGGTCGTCGAGATAGTGCAGCACTTGATGGACCGTGACCAGATCGAAGGCGTTGCGCGGCAGGGTCGGCGCCATCACGTCGCCCTGCTGGACCCGAGCATGGCCGATCCCCGCCCGTTCGATCTCCAGGCGGGCGATCTGCAACATGGTGTGCGAGGCATCGATCCCCACCGCCTTCTCGTAGCGGTCGGCGAGCAGCGTCAACATCCGCCCGGTTCCGGTGCCGAGATCGAGCAGATGGTCGATCCGGGTCGCACCGATCGCCTCGAGGATCGCCGCCTCGACCCGATCCTCGGCGGCGTGCAGCTTGCGCAGCTCCGCCCATTCCGGCGCGTGATCGGCGAAATAGGCTTCGGTGCGCAGGGCATGCTCCGCCTTGACCGCCTCGAACCGGGCCCGATCGCCGGCCAGCGCCGGATCCTCCGGGTCGACCGCGCCGATCAGCGCATCGACGAAGCCGACCACCGCCGGATCCTCGCTCGGCCGCCAATAGACCCAGGCGCCCTCGGGAAAGCGTTCGACCAGCCCGGCCTCGGTCAGGAGCTTCAGGTGACGCGAGATGCGCGGCTGCGACTGACCGAGCACCGCGGTCAGATCCTTCACCGTCGGCTCGCCCTGCGCCACCAGCGCCAGGATCCGGAGCCGGGTCGGCTCGCCGGCCGCCCGGAGCCGCCCGACCAGGGTCTCGGCGGAGACCGGGGATCGCGGCACGGCGGCGGGAAAGAAGGAGACGTTCGACATGAACAACGACATAAAGATATCTTTATATGATTTCAAGTGCGATCGCGCGACCACCCGGCATTCGATCGCGACCCTCTCTGGACGATCGGACCGACGGCCCGCGCGGCGCGGTCGCCTTCACCGAAGTCGGCCACCACCCGATGGAGCCCGACGCCTCGCGCAGGTCGATCGACGATCGCCCGTCCACGTCCCTCGCCCCGCCGGGGCGACCACCACCGGAACGGGACTCCACCGGACCGCCCCGCCGAACCCGACGCCCCTCCCGTCGCCGGACGGCGGCCGGAGACGACGGAAAGGACCGGGGCGGGTACGCCGGCGGCGCGCCGCTCTCCACCTCGATTTCGTCTCCCGCCCACCGCTCGGGTTTCCTTTCACGACGGTTCGGGCTAGCGTTCCCGCCGCTTCCCCACCGCCGACGAGGATTCCATGACCACCGACCGTCCCAAGCTCGTGCTGGCTTCCGCCTCGCCGCGCCGGCTGGGACTGTTGCAGCAGATCGGGTTGGAGCCCGACCATCTGCACCCGACCGACGTCGACGAGACCCCGCAGCGCGCCGAGCTGCCGCGTCAGCTCGCCCAGCGCCTCGCCAAGGCCAAGGCCGATGCCGCGCTCGCCTGGTCGAAGCGCGACACCGCCTGGACCGGCAGCTACATCCTGACCGCCGACACCGTGGTGGCGGTCGGCCGGCGGATCCTGCCCAAGGCGGAGACCGTCGACGAGGCGCTGTCCTGCCTCAACCTGCTCTCCGGCCGCTCGCATCGGGTGTGGACCGGCCTCGCCCTGGTGGCGCCGAACGGCTCCATCCGCCAGCGGCTGGTGGAGACCCGGGTCCGCTTCAAGCGCCTGTCGCGCGCCGACATCGACGCCTACGTCGCCTCCGACGAGTGGCGCGGCAAAGCCGGCGCCTATGCCATCCAGGGGGTGGCCGGGGCCTTCGTGGTGGCGCTCCAGGGCTCCTGGCCGAGCGTCGTCGGTCTGCCGCTCTACGAGACGGTGGCGCTCCTCGACGGGGCCGGCTTCCCGGTCCGCGACGGCTGGGCGAGCCCGCTCGTGCCGGTCCTCTGACGCCGATGAGCGCCGAGCCCACCCCGCCCGCCGGCGCGCCGAAGCCGCCCGCCCCCTGCCCGATCTGCGGCAAGCCGTCGGTCGCCGCCCATCGCCCGTTCTGCGGCCCGCGCTGCCGTCAGGTCGATCTCCACCATTGGCTGACCGGCCGTTACGCCGTGCCGGTGGTCGAAGAGGACGGCGGCAGCGACGAGGCGTGAGACCGGGTTCACGAAGCTTCGCCCCCGTCGAAACCTCGTGAACGAAGGCGGGCCCGACCGGGCGTCGACCGGTCGGGCCGTACCACTCATGGAGTTCGGACGAGTTCGAACGTCATGAGCGAAGCACGGCCGGCGGGCGTCGCTTTCCGCATCTCTTCTCGCCTCTCCCGGACCGGCCGACGACGACGATCGCGTTCGTCGTGCCGACCTTCCGGCGGAGACAGCGGCGACGCCCCCCGGGCGCTTCGCCGACACCGGCACCCTCCGCCGGCCCCGATCGATCCGCCCGCCGCGTCTCCGTCGACCGCCGGACTCCGGCGACGCCGCCTCCGCCGATTTCGCCGAGGCGACGCCGCGCTTCGGGTTGTCCACAGGCCGGCGGGGCTCCGCCGAACCTCGCGCACCGCGGGGCGAGCGGTATTCCGCCCCTTCGCGGCGGGGCGGGAAGCCGACGCCGCGGATCGTCGGGAAGAAGCGACGAAGGGGTCTGGACAGCCCCGATTTCCCCGACTATAAACCGCCCACCTTCGGGTGGCCGGCCATCGGCCCGCTGCCCGCCCGGTCGCCTGGGTAGCTCAGTTGGTAGAGCAGCGGATTGAAAATCCGCGTGTCGGCGGTTCAAATCCGTCCCCAGGCACCACCTCCCCTTCCGTTTTCCGCCGGTCCGCAGAAGGCGCTCGACGTCTTCGCGACGCCTCGGCACGGTTCGACCGGCGGGGACAAGTCGGCATCGGTCCGCCCCCGTCTCCCGCGGCGCGATGATCTCTCCTCGGCTCCACCCGAGGACGCGATCCCATGCCCACCATCGTCTTCGTTCCCGGAATTCTCGGCAGTCGCCTGACCCTCGACGGCGACGAGGTGTGGCCGCCGAGCCTTCGCGAGGCGGTCTTCGGCCATGCTCGCCCCGACGCGCTCGCCGATCCGCGCGCCGTCGCCGGCGAGCCGATCGACCGCGTCGCCTGTTTCGACGTCTACGCGCCGCTCCTCGACGACCTCGCCGACATCGCCCACGACCGCGCCGCCGCCCTGCTCGCCTTCGGCTACGACTGGCGCGGCGATCTCTTCGACGCCGCCTCCCGGCTCGCCGACCGGATCGACGCGCTTCCCGCCGACGCCCGCGACGACGTCCGCCTCGTCGGCCATTCGATGGGCGGGCTGGTCTGCCGCCTGCTGCTGGAGAGCGGCGCCTTCGAACGCCGCCCCTGGTTCGCCGCGATCCGCGGCTTCGTCGCTCTCGCGACCCCGCACCGCGGCACCCCGACCGCCCTGGTCCGGGCCCTCGGCCTGGAAGGCACCTGCGGGCTCTCCGGCGAGATCGTCCGCACCCTCGCCGCCACTCCCGGCCTGCCGGCGCTCGCCACGCTGCTCCCGCCCCCCGGGGAAGCCACGCTCTGGTCGGCGGGCGACGATCCTCCCGCCCCGCTCGACCTCTGGGATCCGGCGGTCGCCCGCCGCCTCGGGCTCGAACCGACCAACCTCGACGCCGCCCGCGCCGTCCATCGCCGCCTCGCCGCCGGCCGGCCCCCGGCGCATGTCGCGACCCTCGACCTCGCCGGCTCCGGCGGCGACGGCTGGGCGCGGATCGACTTCGTCGGCGATCGGCCGATCCCTCGCCTCGGCCGGGGCATCGGCGACGGCAGCGTGCCGCTGTGGAGCGCCGTCGAACCGCACCGCCCGCATCACGCCGCCCCCGCTCCGCACGAATCGGTGTTCCGCAACGACGAGATCCGTGCCCTGCTGCGCCGTGCCCTCGGTGCCGCCCCCGTCGCCCGACCGTTCGGTGCGATCGAGACGCCGCGGCTGACGATCCTGCCGGCCCGCCCGGTGTTTCCGGCCGGCGCTCCGGTCGAGTTGCTGCTGGTCCCGAACCGCTCCGGCCCGCCGATCGAGGGCGATCTCGTCCTCCGCCGGACGGCCCTCCAGGCGGCCGATCGGCCGATCCCGCTCCACCGCCGGCCGATCGCCGCGACCGGCGGCGGCGAACCGGTCCGGCTCCGTCTCGACCCGCCGGCCGAGGCCGGCGCCTACACGGTCGACGTCGAAGGCTCGCACGGCGCCGAGACCGGCCGCTTCGTCGTCGCCGCCGGACCGGAGCACCGGCGATGAGCACGACGGCCGATGCCCGGGCCGAAGCCGTCGCCCTGCGCCGCTGGGCCGAAGCCGCCGGGGTCTTCGCCCAGGGCCGGGCGCCGCGCACCGTCCCGACCGAGCCCTTCGGACCGGAAGCGATGTTCTCGGCCGCCGGCGTCGCCGCGCTGGCGGCCAAGCCGATCACCGCGATCGGCGTCGCCGCGTCCGGACGCGCCCCACCGCGGCTCGTCGTCTACACCCGCCGCCGCCTGACCCGGCTCGAACGGCGGGCCCTCACCGACAACGGCCTCGCCACGCCGATCGACTTCCGCGTCGCCGCCGCCTTCGGTCTCGGCGGCCCCGCCGTCGCCGCCCGGCTCCCCGCCCGCCGCCCCGACGGCCGGCTTCCCTGCGGCGGCTCGATCGGGGTCGGCAACGCCCGCGAGGCCGGTACCCTCGGCGCCCTGCTGACCGATACCTCGGGCACCCTCCACGGCCTCTCCTGCAACCACGTCACCGGCGGTTGTTCGAACGCCCGGCTCGGCCTGCCGGTGGTGGCGCCGGGCATCCTCGACGTCGCCGCCGACGCCGCCCCGCCGCGCACCCTCGGCTTCCACGCCCGCGCCCTGCCGCTGGTACCGGGCGATCCCTCTTCGGTCGCGCTCTGGCGGGAGAACACCGACGCCGCCGTCTTCCGGATCGCCGATCCCGCGGCGGTCTCCTCCCGCCAGGGCGACGCCTTCGACACCCCGACCGCCGTCGCCGCGCCGGAAGAGGACGCCCCGGTCGCCAAGGTCGGCCGCTCGACCGGTCTCACCACCGGCATCGTCGAGAGCCGGATCGTCGGTCCGCAACGCATCGACTATGCCGCGACCGTCCACCATTCGGCCGAGGAGAGCATCGTCTTCCGCGGCGCGGTGTTCTTCGAGCCGGTCTACGTGGTGCGCGGTGGGCCGGAGGGCTTCGCCGCGGAAGGCGATTCCGGCGCCCTGGTGGTCGAATGCGATGCGGCCGGCGTGCCGATCGCCGCGGTCGGTCTGGTGATCGGCGGGCGGACCGGCGAGGAGACGCTGATCGTACCGCTCGCCCCGATCCTCGACCGGCTCGGCATGCGCCTCGTCGGGGGCCACGGATGACCACCCCGCACCGGCCGAGGCCGCCCGCCCCACCGGCGACGCCCACCGCCGCCCCGCCCACGGATCGGCGGGCCACCCTGGACCTCCGCACCGATCTCCTCGCGGCGATCGACGCACCGCCCGGTGCGGTCACCGTCCTGCGCCGGGCGACGCCGTCCGGCGACGTCCTCGTCGTCCGCACCATCGCCACGGCGATCCCCGCCGACCGGCACCGGTCCGACTTCCGCGGTGTCGCGGTGATCTGGGAGACCGTCCGGCCGCCTCGGATCGGGCCGGGTGGCTAGCGTCACCGTCGAAGCGATGCCGCTCGCTCAGGCCGGCCGTGAGGCGGCCACTCGCGAGAGCGCGATCATCACCAACCGCTCCTCGTCACGCCGCCACAGACGGGTGAAGTCGCGGATCCGATCGAGCCCGGTGACCGAGGGATCGGCGACGATCAGCACCGCCGCGACGTCGTCGGTCGCCGCCACCGCCAGCGACGCCGCCATCGAGGTCGGCGCCGGACACTCGACGACGACGAGGTCGAAGTCGTCGCGCAGCGCGGCGACCGCATCCGGGAAGGAACGATCGGCGGCGAGCTTCCAGAAGCCGCCCTTGCGCGCTCCGGCCGCGGCGATCACGCTGACCCGGCCGGCGGTCTCCGGCGGCGGACCGTCGAGATGCGGATCCTCCGCGTCGAGCAGGTCGCCGAGCGACGGTTCGATGTCCGCGGCCGGTCCGTGATCGGTGACGATCAACGCCGAGAAGCCGGCTTCCTCGACCCGCCGGGCGAGCGCCAGGGCGAGCGACGTCCGGCCGACCGCGCCGGGCACGTCGGTGACGATCAGCGCCGCCCCCGGCCGATCGCCGAGATGCGGCAGCAGGGTCTCGGAGAGGCGGGTGACCGCTTCGCGCAGGTCGACGACCGCGAGATCGATCTCGCCGTCGTCGTCGACCACGGCAAGCCGCGTCTCGACGTCCGCCACGTCGGCGACCACCGGCACGCCGGTCGCCGCATAGATCCGTTCGGGATCGCTCCCGTCCGCCGCCGGGGCGCCCGTCCGTTGCACCGGCTGCGGTGCCGGGGTGGTCGGCTGCGGTGCGATCGCCGCGACCGGAATCGGCGCATCGGCCTCCGACGGATCGTCCTGCGTCACGCGTATCGGTTCGACTTCTCCGCGGTGATGGAAGAGCGCCGAGAACCGTCGGCGCGGCAGCGCCACGACCGGCTCGGGCTCGGGCAGCGCCGGGGTGGGCGGGGCCGGCCGGGGAGACGGGGCATCGGTGCGTCCGGCCTCGGCGCGCGGCGCCGCGGGTCGGCGGCGGGTCTCCGACGCCGCCACCCAGCCGAGCCCGGCGAGAAGGCCGAGGAAACCGCCGACCGCGACCGCCGCGACGACGCTCGGCTTGTCCGGCTTCAGGGGCGGCTGTGCCTGGGAGACGATCCGCGTCTCCGGCATGGTGATCGCCGGCTGTTCGCGGGTCGCCTTCTGGCGGGCGAGGAACTGCTCGTAGATCTGACGGTCGCCCTGGGCCCGCCGGATCAGGTCGCGCAGCGCCACCTCGTCCTGGTCGGCGGTCAGCTCCTCCTGGGTCCGTTTGGCGATGTCGGCCTCGACCGCCGCCAGCTGACGGGTGATCTGATCGATCTCGGCCTTGGCCTGATCGGCGAGCCGCGCCGTTTCGCCACGGATCTGCTCGCCGAGCGTGGTGAGCCGTTGGCGCGCCTGATCGACCCGCGGATGGCGCGGCCCGTAGGTGCGTTCGAGTTCGGCGATCTGCCGGGTCTCGTCGGTGAGCTGGGTGCGCAGCGCGACGATCACCTCCGAGCGCGCCGCCGCCGCACCGCTCTCCGGACCGCTGCGCTTGAGCTCCTCCCAGCGCGCTCTGGCCTCTTCGAGCTTCGCCCGGATCGCCGCCGACTGTTGGGTGAGCGCCGCCAGACGCCGTTGGCCGACACTCGCGTCGGACGCGACGTCGAGCAGCCCGTGCGCCTGCCGATAGTCGGACACCGCCCGCTCCGAGGCGAGCGCGGTGTCGCGCAGATCGGCGAGCCGCGAGCCCAGCGCATCGGAGACCCCGGTCGCCGCTTCGGTGCGGATCGCCGTCTGCCGGCGCACCACGTCTTCGGCCACCAGATTGGCGAGCCGCGCCGCCAGCCCCGGATCGCGGGCTGCCATCGACACTTCGATCACATAGGTGAGGCCGCGCCGCGCCACCTTGAGGCCGCGCCGCAGATTGGCGACCACGTCGGCGTCCCCACCGTCGCCTCGGCCGGCGAGTTCGGGGACGGTCCCGAGCTTCTCCTGGACGACCAGCGGCGCCAGCGCGCCGTCGGAAGTGGCGATCTCGGCGATCGAGGCGATCGCCGCGCCGTCGCCGCCGATGCCCGGCAGCACCTCTTCGATCGCCGAAGACCGCGGCGTGCGCGGGTCGACCATGATCAATGCCGTCGCGGTGTAGCGCGCCGGCCAGGCGGTCCAGCCGGCCCAGCCGAGCCCGGCCCCGAGAATCGTCGTCAGGATGAGCCGCGGCGCCCGCCGCAACAGCGTGCGCATCGCCCCGGAGAGGTCGAGCAGCCCGGTCCGGCGCACCGGTTCGCCGTCGGCCGTCGGTTCCGGCTCTTCCCAATCCATCCCGCCACCGATCGACGCCATGGTCCGCCCTTCCCGTGCGTCACGGTCCGTCGGTCTCCGCGTCGCGCGCGGAGCCCCACCTCTCCATCGAGCACGGTCATGGTTAACCCTTCCTTACGGTTTCCGGGCTATCGACGGAGATCCACCAGACAGGGAGCGATGCCGCCGCATGGAGACCGCGTTCGGCCGCACGCCCGAGACCGAGAGGGCCGACCCGTCGGCCGCGACGCCCGCCGGCCCGCGCCCCCGCCCGCTCGCCGATCCGCTGCCGGCCGCGCCGGTCGCCCGGGTGATCGTCACCCTGGCGGTGGCGATCGCGGTGACCGCGGCGCCGTTGGTCGGCCAACTGGTGTCGCCGCTGGTCGGGCTGCCGCTCGCGGTGGTCCTCGGCTTCCTGCTCGCCGACCGGCTGACCCGGCTGGTGCCGGCGGTGCTGATCTTCGCGATGCTGTTCCAGAACCTGTTCGTGTCGCTGCTCTCCCCGGCGATCGCCGATCTCGACGGGTTCAACTTCATCCGCGGCTATACCTTTCTCACCACCGTGGTGGTCTGGCTGACGCTGGTCGCCGATTTCCTTCTCCACCCGGTGAACCACACCCCGAGGGTGCGCCGTTTCGTCCGCTCCGGCCTCGCCCTGCTGATGCTGATCGGCGCCTATGCGGCGCTCGGACTGCCCGGCAACGGCTCCACCACGATCGTCTACACCCGCAACATCGTGACGCCGATCCTGCTGTTCCACGTCGCGGTGCTGGTCGCCGGCCGGGCCCGGCTCGACGTCGGCCGGATGATCGTCGTCTACGCGGTGCTCGAGTTCGGCCTCGGCTGGATCGAGATGTCGTCGCGCCCGGCCTGGCTCGCGCTGACCAACGGCGACCGCTACTGGACGCTGAACGGCGCCGGCATGATGGCCTCCGGCTATTGGGAGGAGGTGCTCGCCCAGACCGGCTTCGCCTATCGCGAGCTGACCGACTTCTTCCGGATCAACCTGTTCAACACCCCCTATTTCGAGAACATCGAGGTCCTCCGCCTGCACGGGCCGAATATCCACGCCGTCGCCTACGGCTATGCCCTGGCCTTCCTCGCGCTCTATCTGGTCGCCGCCCGCCGTCCGCTCCTCGCCCTCGCGGCGCTCCCGCTGATCGTCCTGGCCTCCGCCAAGGGGGCGCTGATCGTCCTGCTGTTCGTCGGCTTCGCCTGGATCGCCGGCCGGCTGATCGGCCGGGAGCGGACCCTGCCGGTGGTCGCCGTGCTGCTCGTCCTCTACGCGGTCGCCACTTTCGTCAGCGGCTGGCGCGGCGGCGACTATCACGTGATCGGCTTCGTCGGCGGCGTCCGCGGCTTCCTGGGGAATCCGCTCGGCCACGGCATCGGCGCCGGCGGCAACCTGTCGGGAACGATATCGATCGCCGAATGGTCGCGCGCCCAGGAGGCCGGCACATTCGACGGGGCGGTGGAGAGCGCGGTCGGGGTGCTCCTCTACCAGATGGGGTTCGCCGCCTTCGCGGTGATCGCCTGGTTCGTCGCCGCGGCGCTGGCGGTCTGGCGTCTCCACGCCCGATCCGGCAATCTCCATCAGGGTCTCGCCGCCTACGGAACGTTGACCGTGTCGGTCAACGGAATCTTTCAGGAAGAGGCGCTCTTCTCACCATTGGCGATGGGGCTGGTCCTGGCCTTCGCCGGACTCGTCCTCGGCTCGGCCGAACGGGTCGCCGCGCGGCCCCCGCCGCCGCCACCCGGGACCGACGGGGAGGAACGATGACGACGACGGCCGAGGACGGAGCCCGCCGCAGAGAGCGCGCGGCCCGGCGCGTCCTGATGATCCAGACCCAGGCGGAGAACGCCGGGGCGCAGGAGATCTCACGGCTGGTCGGCGCCGGGCTCGAGGCCCGCGGCCACGACGTCCGCCACCTGTTCTTCTACGACCGCACCGGCGGCGCCTCCGACCTGAGGAACGTCGAGATCTGCGTCCCCGCCCGTCCCTCCGGCCCGCTCGCGCTCGCCGCGTTCCTCCTCGAACTGCGCCGCCGCATCGCCCGGATCCGGCCGGACGTGGTCCTCACCTTCCAGCACTGGGGCAACGTCCTCGGCGCGCCGGTCGCCCGCGCCGCCGGGGTCGGCACGGTGATCGCCAACCAGGTCTCGGCGACCGAGGTCAACTCGAAGCCGCTGCGCATCGCCGACGCGCTGCTCGGCCGGCTCGGCGTCTACACCCGGATCACCGTCAACTCGGCCGAGACCGCCCGCCTCTACGCCGGCCATTCCGCCGCCTATCGCGCCCGGATCGTCTCGATCCCGCACGGTTTCGAGGCCAAGACCAGTCCGCTCGACCGCGCCGCCGCCCGCCGCCGCTTCGGCCTGCCGGACGGCGTGCCGATCGCCGGGTCCGCCGCCCGGCTGCATCCGACCAAACGGCTCGACGCGGCGATCCGTATCCTGCCGCACCTCGCCGACCTCCATCTGGCGCTCGCCGGCCAGGGCCCCGACCACGATCGGCTCGCCGCCCTCGCCGCCGACTGCGGCGTGGCGCATCGCGTCCACTTCCTCGGCGAACTGCAGCCGACCGGGATCGGCGACTTCCTCGCAGCGCTCGACGTCTTCGTCTTCCCGACGCTCGCCGAGACCTTCGGCCTCGCCGGCGTGGAAGCGGCGCAGGCCGGCGTCCCGGTGGTCGCGACCGACCTCACGGTGCTTCGCGAGGTGCTGGAGGCCGACGGCGAACCGGCCGCCCTGTTCGTCGATCCGACCGACACACCCGCCTTCGCGGCGGCCGTCGCCCGGCTCCTCGCCGATCCCGACCTCGCCGACCGCCTGCGCCGCACCGGCGCCCGGCTCGCCGCGCGCTGGTCGCTCGCCGGGATGGTCGACGCCTACTGCCGCCTGATCGACGAGACGACGAAGGACGCGGGGCGCCCATGAGACTGCTGATCGTCGCGGATGCCGGCCGGACCCGGCGCTGGATCGCCCGCCTCGCCGAGACCCTCGGCGCCGCCGGCCACGACCTGCGCCTTCTCGCCGTCGCCGCCCCGCCGGCCTCCGGCCTCCTCGGCCAGGTGCTCGAACTCGAACGGCTGCTCTGCGACCGCCTGCACCTCTCCGGGGCCGATCCGGTCGCCGCCGATCGGATCGCTCCTCCGCCCGATGCCGGCTTCGCCGCCGATCTGATCGTCGACCTCTCCTCGGCCCCGACCGGGACGAGCGACGCGCCGCGCCTCGCCGTCCACTTCGACGGAACGTCGGGCGAAGATGCCGCCGTCGCCGCGCTGACCGCCGGAGCGACGCCGCTGATCGAGATCGTCGACACCGCCGATGGGCGGGTGGTCGAGCGCGCCCTCCCCTCGCTGGAGGCGGCGGAGGGCATGCGCGGCGGCCTCGATGCCCTCGGCGCCCGGATCGTCACGCTGCTGCGCGTTCATCTCGAAGCCCGCGCCGCCGGCCGGGTGCGGCCCGCCCCGCCGCCGATCGACGGCGTCCTGCGGGGGCGATCGCATCCGCCCCTCGCCTGCCTCGCCCGCAACACCGCGGCCGCGCTCGTCCGCCGGATCTACCGCCTGTGCTGCCACGCCCCGCATTGGCGGGTCGGCTGGCGCCTCAACGACGGCCCCGGCATCGCCGAGACCGGCGACCTCTCCGGCCCGGCCTTCCGGGTCCTCGCCGATCCCGGTCATCGTTTCTATGCCGATCCCTTCGCCGCCACCCGCGGCGGCGAGACCCACGTCTTCGTCGAGGATCTCGACCACCGGCTCGGCCGCGGCGTGATCTCGGCGATCCCCTTCGGCCCGGACGGCCCGACCGGCCCGGCCCGGGTGGTGCTCGACGAACCCTGGCACCTCTCCTATCCGTTCCTGATCGAGGAGCAGGGCGCGCTCTACATGATCCCGGAGAGCTGTGGGGCCCGCGACGTCGCGCTCTATCGCTGCATCGCCTTCCCCGATCGCTGGGAACGGGTCGCCACCCTGATCGACGACGCCGTCTTCTCCGACGCCACGGTGGTCCGCCACGCCGGACGCTGGTGGATGTTCGGCACCGTCCACGACGGCGCCGGCGGCTGGTCCGACACGCTGGAGATCCGCGTCGCGCCGTCCCTGTTCGGCCCCTGGCGGCGCCACCCGGTCGCCGCCCCGCTGATCGACCGCAGCTGTGCCCGCCCCGCCGGCAACCTGTTCCGCCGTGGCGAGCGGTTGTTCCGTCCCGCCCAGGACTGTTCGACGGCCTATGGCGGCGCACTGGTGCTGGCCGAGATCACCCGCCTCGACGAAGAGGGTTTCGCGCAGGAGATCCGCCATCGCCTGACCCCGGGTCGCCGCTGGCCCGGCCGCCGGCTCCACACCCTGAACCGGGTCGGACGGCTCGAGCTGATCGACGGTTCGGTGATCCGTCCGAAGGTACGCCTGCTCGCCGACCTCGTCGAAACCCGCACCCGCCCGGAGCGTGTCCGATGACCCGGCTTCCTCCGGTCCTCAAGGATCGCTCGGTGCTCGGCGCCGGCCTCTCGCTCACCGTCAAGATCGCCGGATCCGGTGCCGCGGTGGTGATGTTCGCGCTCGCCGCCCGCTCGATGGCGGTCGCCGACTTCGGCCTGCTGGTGATCGTCTTCAACATCGTCTCCTTCCTCGCCGTCTTCGCGGTGCTCGGACAGGAGACGCTGATCCTGCGGACCTGGGGCGAGTTCTCCGAGCGCGAGCCGGGGCTGGCCCGCGGTGCCGTCCGATGGGGGATCGGCATAGCCGCGCTCGGGGCGACGATCGCCGCCGCCGGTTTCTCCGGCTGGGCCGAACTCGTCGACGGCCGCCTCGACGGTTTCGACGTCGCCGCCGCGGCGGTCTTCGTCGTCACCCAGACCGGACTGCTGTTCTCGTCGAGCCTGACCCGCGCGGTTCGCGGCATCCTGTGGTCGGAACCGCATCGCGAGCTGACCTGGCGGCTGCCGCTGGTCTTCGTCCTCGGCTTCGCCCTGATCGCCGGCCGCGAGACCTCGATCGGCGAGTTCTTCGCGGTCGCCGTCGCCGGCCAGCTCGCCGCGCTCGGCTT
>CALFRR010000094.1 GCA_937919435.1 uncultured Alphaproteobacteria bacterium
CATGCGGGTGGGATAGTGAAAGCCGGCCGCCGCCGTCACCATCGGCCCGTCCGCAATCCAGATATTCGGGCCAAATTCCGTCAGCATGGCGGTTGCCTTATCAGTGTTTACATGGGTGTAAATTTATACCATTGTGTAAATATGGCAATCCCGAAGCGAACGGCACGGTCCCGAACCCTCATCCTCGATGCTGCCGACGCGGCGTTTCGGGAAAAGGGATTTGCTGCCACATCCGTTGAGGAAATCGCGATCCGGGCGGGCCTGACCCGCAAGACGGTCTATAATCTGTTCGCCTCGAAAGACGAGATCGCCTCGCAGCTCATTGCCCGCGTGGAAGCAAGCGACGCGCCCTATCGTGACCGAATAGAGGCCGACGGCGATGTGTTTCCCCTGCTCGAATGCGTCTTTCTCGACAGCGCGCGCTGGTGCTTGGCAAACCCCTCGCTTGCAAAGCTGGCCGTTGCCCCGATCGAACGGCCGTCCCTTGAGCCGCCTCCCGACCGACCATCGTTCCAGCGGCTTGTCAGGGATATTCTGATACTCGGCCAGCGGCAGGGTGTCATTCGCAGGGATGATGACCCCAATTTCATGGCGCTGGTTCTTCTTGGAATCTACGGGCAGTCGATGCTTTCAGCCCTCGCCGGAGGACAGTTCACAGAGGACCAAATCAGGCACATCATCCGTATCGTCGTTGAGGGTATCGGGGAGCGCTCATCGCGGCGAGGCGTCTTGTCGCGCAATGCCTGACACCAGCGACACCATGCAATGGCGGCCTACGATCACTATTGCTCAAAAGCGGACTAACGGGAAACCACCCGTCCCAGACATCGAGAATGGCAGCGAATTTGTCCATGCCGCCTTAGGCCCTCCAAGCGAACTCCACCGCATCATTTACGGACAGGTCACTGAAATCGCGAACGCTTGAACACTTGAACGGATAGCGACCGATCATTTTCCAATGTCTTCAGCCATCTCTGGCGAGGCACGACCCGCTCCAACCTCGTTTCCAAGCCGTCGAGGAAGGGGTGCCACCCGCTATGAGTCTCTGCCAGGAAGATTGCGGTTCCACGGCGATGGTTGATCGTGAGGCAACGCGTCTCGTCATAGTGCTGCTGCCCATAGAAAGCGGCGACCGTGGTAATGTCCTGCCAACCGAAGGCCACTCGATCAACGCCGTCGAAGGAAAGCAGCTTGTCGCCATCGACGGCTATCAGGCCAGCAAACACGCTTCGATAAAACGGCTCGCATTCCGGGAGGACATCACTCAGCGCTGCAACAATCGCTGCTTCGGCACCGGTTCGATCCTGAAGGCGAATCTCCAGATCGTCGCCGTCCTCGGTGAGAAAGAAAAGCGACAGGCCATCTTCATAGGGAAGAAATGTGTATGTGCGGAAGCGCCATTGTTGCCCCTGGCGATGGAGGCGTCCGTCATGATCACGGAAGTCGCGTTCGACGCGATAATGACGTCCGGGATGCAAATGCCCATACGCCTTCCCGCGAGTGTTCCTACTGAACCATCTAAAGATCACCGCCACTCCGATGGGCCTAACGCCGAGGCGATCTCGTTACGGTCGGTTTAACACGGCACGGTCAGTGCCGCGCAACTCGACTGGGCGCCAATCGCCGGCACGCTCACATACCGCAACAGTGTTATCTTATTGAGTGCTCGGCGAGCGCTTGTAGCGCCATCCCCAAAGAGAGGGTGGCGCACCCATCAGGATTCGAACCTGAGACCTCTACCTTCGGAGGGTAGCGCTCTATCCAGCTGAGCTATGGGTGCCTGTTGCTTACGCAGTGCTTACGCGGAAAAACTGTAAGGTGGAAGCCTCGACGGTAGTCCCCGCAAACCTCTGTAAACAAGATCCTTTTTTACATCTCTCACAAACCAGCAGCCCTTGACTTCAGCCTTCGGAGGGCAACACTCTATCCAGCTGAGCTACGGGTGCTCGTTCGATCGGCGGTGAACCGCCGCGAACCGCCCGCGGGCCGAACCGGTCGGCCGCGAGCCCGGTCTTCATAGCGGATCGGTTCTCCCGCGGCAACGGGTTTCGCCACTCCGTCCACCACTCCGCGACGACCCCGCACGTTCCAGCGAAATCGCCGGGACGGGCGTTCCCGGCAGGCCCGCGCCCATGCCGTGGGCCGGGGCGCCGTCGGTCTCGCGACGGCGCTCGGCGGTACGTCCCCGCCGGTCCGGAAGCCGGGATTCACCAGCCGAGGCGGTAGGCGAGCGCCACCAGCCCGGCGGAGAGCACCAGGAGGGTCGAGACGAATCGGGCGTTCCAGGAGAAGCCGACGACGTGCGACGGCACGCCCGACAGATGGCCGGTGATCAGCGACATCGCGCTGATCGGCGACACCGCGATCGCCATCGCCCAGCCGAGGGTCAGCGCCAGCGCCATCGACATCGGGTGGCCGACGGCGACGGCGCCGTGGCCGAACAACTGGACGATCAGCACCACGAAGATCGAGTGCGGGATCATCAGGGCGCCGGCGATCGGCAGCACCAGCAGACAGCCGGCGAGCGTCCACCAGTCCGGCCAGCCGGCGGTGTCGAGGGCGCTCCAGAAGGGTTGAGCCCGCAGGGCCACCGAGATCGCCGCACCGATCACGTTGGCCGACAGGAAGATCGCGCTCTCGCCGCGCAGGTCGGAGAGGCCGGCGAACATGCCGCCGAGATGGTCGACGTGGCGCCTGCCGTCGTCGACCGGCTCGATCGCCAGCCAGGCGAGCGCGAAGACCGGGATCACCGCGGCGGTGGCGACGGTGAAGCTCGCACCGAGGGTCTCGTGGAGCAGAACCGTCGCGGCGAGCAGCAGTGCACCGACGCCGAGGAGCGCGAGCACCGGTCGGGCCGAACGCCGCCGGGGATCGGCCGGCGCCGGGGCCGGCTCGGCGGTCTCGTCCGGCTCGTCGCGCGGGTCGCCGAAGACGAAGCAGGTGATGCCGAGAATCAGCGTGGCGGCGAGGAACGACAGGATCAGGAAGCGCACCGGATCGAGCCCGACGATACCGGTGGTGACGATGGCGAACCCCAGCCCCATCGGCGACCAGACGGTCATCAGCACGGTGCCGCGCATCCCGGCGAGCAACAGATGGCGATGGGTCGGCTCCGACATCCGTCCGCGGTCGCCGCGCAGCATCTCGCCGATCAGCGCGATGATCCCGACGTTGAACAACAGGCTGAGGAAGTGGCTGCCGATGGCGATCGCCGCATAGCGGCCACGGCCGGGCACCGAGACCAGATAGGCGGCGGCCTCCGCCGCGACAACCGAGCGGCGGACCGCCTGCCGCATCATCCCGATGGTCGACAGCAGCACCGCGAAGGCGACGCCCTGGGCGAGCGCCGTCTTCAGCTCGGGGATCGCCCGCGGAAAGGCCATCGCCGCGACCGGGCCGACGATCAGTGCGGTCGAGACGAAGATCCGCGGCATTCGCGGCAGGCGGTCCCATTGGGCGATGGTGGCGACCACCGCGGCGAAGATCGCCGCATCGACCAGGGTCTCGATCCGTCCCATGCCGCCGGCGACCAGCAACAGCACCGCCGCGGCGAGGAGGCCGTTCTTCACACGTTCGGTCATGGAACCTTTCGGCAGCGGCGTCAGATGCGGGCGTCGATGAAGTGGACCGCCTGAGCGCCGGCCTCGTACATCAGTTCGTAGCCGAGCCGCAGGGCGGGGGCCTTCGGGCTGGTCACCGGCAGCGGCATCTCGGTCTCGGGAATGTCGCCGAGCAGGTGATGGGCGAGGGTCCGGCCGATCACCGTGCCCGGGCCGATGCCGCGGCCGTTGAAGCCGGCGAAGGCGATCACCCCGTCGGCCGGGCGATGGAAGCGCGGCAGATTCTCGGAGGTCATCCCGATCAGGCCGTACCACGACGTCTCGAACGGGGTGTCCTTCAGGGCCGGGAAGATCTTGGCCATGGCGCGGCGCGCCCAGGCTTCGTGGATCGCGGTGCCGGTGTTGCGCAGGGCGCCGACGCTGCCGAACACCAGCCGTCCGGCGCGATCGAAGCGGAACGAGCTCAGCACCTGTTTGGTGTCCCAACAGCCCTGACGCTCCGGCAGGATCGTCTCGGCGATCTTCGCCGGGAGCGGCGCGGTGGCGAAGTTGAAGTAGGGCAGGTGAATCTGTTCGCGGCGCAGCTCCGACCAGGGGCCGGTGGTGTAGGCGTCGGTGGCGAGGATCACGTTCCCCGCGCGGACCCGGCCGGTGGCGGTCGCGATGTCCCACTTGCCGCCGATCCACTCGGCCGAGATCACCTCGGAGCCGGTGAAGATCGTCGCCCCGGCGGCGATCGCGGCGCGGGCGAGGCCGCGGGCATAGGCGAGCGGCTGAATGGTGCCGGCGCGCATGTCGAGCAACGCACCGGCATAGGCGCGGCTGCCGACCTTGGCTGCGGGCTCGGCGGCGTCGAGCAGCCGGACGGGCGCACCGCGGTCGCTCCACTGGCGGGCCCGTTCCT
>CALFRR010000095.1 GCA_937919435.1 uncultured Alphaproteobacteria bacterium
CGTGCTGATCGATCGGCCGATGGCGGAGGAAATCGACCATCGCCTCGTCGACGACGTAGGCGCCGCGCTTCAGGGGCGGCAGCTTGCCGCCGCGCCCGGCCACCGCGGCGAGGCCGGCGACGTCGAAGCCTTCGGCGAGAAGCGCCTTCAGGATCGCGTCGCGGCGCATGGGAAACTGGTCGCCGATCGTGTCGAAGGGCGCCAGATCGGCGGTGGAATGGTCGACCTTGCGCTCGAACAGCTTGGTCTCGCCATCGAAGACGGCGATCTTGGTCGAGGTCGAGCCGGGATTGATGGTCAGGATCTTCGGTTTGTCGGTCATGATCGGGTCCTGGGCGGGGCCGTCGCGCCCCTCGGGAAACGGGCGAAGGCCGGGTGCGCGAGCGCTCTCGGCCTTCGGCATCAGGCGGCGCCGACGGAAGCCGCGAGCACCAGCGGCAGGAACTTGTCCTGCGCCTCGACCGCCCGCGAGGTCAGCACGATCGGCACCCGGCCGCCGACGACGATGCCGGCACTCGCCGCCCCCGCCGACCAGCGCAGCGCCTTGATCAGCACGTTGGCGACGGTGATGTGCGGGGCGACCAGCAGGTCGACGTCGCCGGGCAGCGGGCTCTCGTAGCCCTTGATCCGCGCCGATTCCCGGCTGATCGCCAGATCGTAGGAGATCGGGCCTTCGACGAGGGCCGGGGCGAGCCCGCCGTCGCGGTTGGCCTTGGCCAGTTCGGCCGCCTCGACCGATTCCGGCATCTTCGGGTTGACCGTCTCGGCCGAGGAGAGCAGCGCCACCTTCGGCGCGTCGAAGCCGATCGCGGTCATGGTGGCGACGGCGTTTTCGACGATCTGGCGCTTCTGGGCGAGATCGGGGGCGATGTTGATCGCCGCATCGGTCAGGCCGACGAGCTTCGGGAAGCCCGGGATCTGGATCAGTGCCAGATGCGACAGGAGCCGGCCGGTGCGCATGCCGCTCTCCGGAGAGAGCATGGCGCGCAGCAGATCGGCCGTCTGGATCTTGCCCTTCATGACGAAGTCGGCGCGGTCGGCGCCGATGATGCCGGCGGCGGTCCGGGCGGCGGCGATCGTGTCCTCGGCGTCGACGAGGTCGTAGTCGGCGACGCTCTCGCCGAGCTTGGCGAGACGGGCGGCGACGTCGGCGGCGGGACCGATCAGACGGGCCTCGACGACGCCTTCGCGTCGCGCCTCGGCGACCGCCTCCAGGGTGTGGTCGTCGTTCGCCCCGACCACCGCCACCACCTTGCGGCGCGTGGCCCCGTCGCGGACCCGGTCGATCAACCGGTCGAAACTCGAATAGATCATCGGAGAACTCCAGAGAGGTGCCGGACGAGGCGCCGGCAGTGATCCGAACCGGTCACGCGACCGGCCGGGCGACCGGCGGACGCCGACGGCTCACCGCGATGCCGACGACCACCGTCGCCAGACTGATCGCCAGGCCGGAGAACAGCGGCTCGATCTCCAGACCGAGCCCGAAGCGGCCGATCACCGCGGCGGCGACGCTGAGCACGATCGAGGCGACCGCCCAGCTCGCGGTCAGCCGGCCCGGCCAGAAGATGCCGAGGCTCATCGGCACGAACAGGCCGGCGCCGCGCAGCGCCATCGACATGTAGTTCCAGTCGAGGACGTAGCTGTCGGGGTTGGCGAGCGCGATCCACATCGCGATCAGCGTCGCCGCCAACACCGTCGCGCGGTTGAGCATCAGCACCCGCCGATCGTCGCGCAGACCGAAGAGGCCGCGTCCGATGTCGTTGGCGACCATCGTGCCGATCCCCAGCGACAGCCCGGCGATCGAGCCGACGATCGAGATCATGAGGCCGCCGAGGCCGATGCCGCCGAGCCAGGACGGCAGCTCGGTCAGCAGATAGGCCGGCAGTGCCAGGATCGCCGGGATCTCCGGATGGGCCGCCCGCATCGCCATGCCGATCGCCACCGAGGGTAGACCGACCGGAATGGTGACCAGCGCCGCCACCAGCGCGCCGATCGCCGCGGTGCGGGCGTTCGAGGCGGAATAGACCGCCTGGATGTAGGTCTGGGTGCAGACCACGCCGACGATCAGCGACACCGCGTTGCCGATCGTGCCGGCCGAGCCGCGACCGACCAGGCTGAACCAGGGAAAGGCCGGAAACGCCGCATCGAAGCCGGGCATCCGATGGAGAGTGAGGCAGGCGACGATGCCGGCGGTGGCGAGCGTCACCCAGATCACCGCCATCTTCAGCAAGCCGGAGACGCCGGCCCCCTTCATGCCGCCGGTCGAGACGAGGATCGCGACGAACACCGTCAGCAGGGCCGCGGCTTCCCACGGGGCGACGCCGAACACCAGACCGATCATCGCGATGCCGGAGAGCGCGCTCGCCACCGACGAGAACAGGATGCCGATCGACGAGGAGACGCTGGCGAGCGGTCCGGCGAGCGGCCCGTAGTGCAGGCTCATGTACTGCGGCAGCGTCTCGAGCCCGCTGCGGCGCAGCGGCAGGGCATAGAAGCCGGCGAGAACCAGGAGGCCGAGGCCCATCCCGAGGGTGAACCACCAGGCCGACAGTCCGATCGAGAACGCCATCTGTGCCGAACCGACCGTCGCCGCGCCGCCGACGGCGGTGCCCGAGATCGACCCGACGATCAGGGCGACGCCCGACGAGCGCCCCATCAGACTGTAGCCGGTCGCCGACCGAACCCGTCGCGTCGACCAGAACGTGACCCCCATCACAACGATCAGGGTCGCCGCCAAGCCGGCGAGGTGTCCCGGGCTCAGAGCCGTCATCGAAATCGTCCCCACTGAGGCGCACTCCGCCCGGCGCGACCGGCGCGAGCCGGTCGGTTCACGGACAACCTTCTGATTCTTCTCAATAAGCCGCTTGCAGCACGGCCAGCATGTGCGCTTCGGTCGCGGGGCGCGGATTGAAGCGCAGTTGGATGCTCTTCAGGGCATCCTTCGCCACCGACGGCAGCAGGTCTTCCTTCGCGCCGACGTCGCGCAGCCGGATCGGCGTGCCGATGTCGTGCTGAAGGGTGCGAACCGCGTCGATCAGTCTCTGAGCGGCGACGCGAGGATGCTCTCCGCGCCGGCTGGTTCCGGCTCCGATGCCGAGAGCCGCATACCGGTCCGCGGCGACGGCGACGTTGAAGTCCATCACGAAGGGCAGAACGATCGCGTTGGCCAGCCCGTGCGGGATGTGAAAATGCCCGCCCAGAGGGCTCGCCAGGGCATGGCACAGGCCGAGATAGGCGGAGTTGAAGGCGGCACCGGCCAGGAATGCCGCCTGGAGCATGTTCTCGCGGTCGATCAGGCTCTCGCCGTTCTGGACCGCTCCGGCCAGTGAGGTGAAGATCAGCCGAACCGCCGATGTCGCCAATGCGTCGGTGGCCGGCTGCGCCATCCGCGAAGACGCGGCTTCGATCGCATGGGTCAGCGCATCCATACCGGTCATCGCCGTCACCGCGGGTGGGAGCTTCACCGTGAGTTCCGGGTCGAGAACCGCCAGCCGCGGCGCCAGGTGGGAACTGGCGATGGTGAATTTCTCGTCGCGCTCGGGGTCACTGATGACGGCGAACACGGTGACTTCGCTGCCGGTGCCGGCCGTGGTCGGGACCGCGACGACCGGCAGGACGGCAGCGGGCACCTTGTCGACGCCCGCATACTCCCGGAGGTGCCCGCCGTGGGTGGCGAGAAGCGCCCCCGCCTTGGTCGCATCGAGGGAGCTGCCTCCCCCGACACCGACGAGTGCGGTCGCACCGGCGGACCGTACCGCTTCGGCCACCGCCTCGACGGTTCGGATGCTCGGGTCCGGCTCCACCGACGCGTAGAGGCTCACCGAGAGCCCGGCGGCGGTGAGGCGAGCGGCGATCCGTTCCGGTATTCCCGTCGCCACCAAACCCGGATCCGTGACGACGAGAACGTTTCGCGCATCGAAGCGCTTCAACGCCTTCGGAAGGTCGTTCAGGCAACCGGCACCCGAGAGAACCTCGGTCGGCAGAGAAAACGTGGCACTCATGGAACAACCCCTTCTCACATTTCCAGGCGCGGCTCGAATGCCCGGGTGCGATTGCTTTCCCTCGGCCGAGATGGTCACTCGACAGCCGGTCTCTCAATCGAATCCCGCCGGGGACGTCCACATCGTGAACGTCGAGATCGGTCCGGACCCGGTTCGTCGGAGGCTCTGTGCCTCGCGGCGCGCGGCGACGGCGGCCTGCGGTCGTCGTTCCCGCCGGCATGGTTCGGCCTCGACCGGCGAGATGTCGCCGGTCGGGTCGAGGAGCCGACGACAACGCCGGGCGCGGCACTCAGCCCCAGACTTCGGCGTCGGTCGGGATGCGTCGACCGGGCATCGCCGCCGCGACCCGGCTGGTGTTGACCAGGTGATGCCACCACAGGTTTTCGCTGATCGAGTTGTTGCCCCACGACCCGCATCCCAGCGTCGCCGCCGGATTCAGGCCGTTGTCGAAGCCGCCGCCGAGTCCCGACGAGCCCACCATGTTCACCCCGATCCGGGAGACCGGCAGGCGCTCCGACGCGTAGAGGATGTGCCGGCGGTCGTTGGAGTGGACGACCGCACTGTGCCCGGTTCCCTCGTTGTAGAGGTTCTTCTCGGCGATGCCGATCGCCTGTTCCCAGGTGTCGTAGCGATAGATCACCAGCACCGGGCACAGCTTTTCCTTGGCCAGGAGTTCGTCTTCGCCGCTTCCGGAAATCGCCACCAGCAGGAACTCGGTCGTCTCCGGCACCTCGATGCCGGCCGCTCTGGCGATCGCGACGGCCGAGGCGCCGACGACGTCCTTGTTGATGCTGCCGCCGGCGAACATCGTCTCTCTGAGAGCATCCACCTCGGCCGGCCTGTCGATGTAATGGGCCCCGCGCTTTCGGAGCGACGAGACCATCGCGTCGTAGAGCGTCGACGGGCAGATGGCGCTCTGCTCGCAGGTACACAGGATGCCGTTGTCGTAAGTCCTTCCTCGCGCGATCTTCGCGGCGACTTCGTCGACCGAGACGTCGGCGTCGACGATGCACTGAACGTTGCCGGCACCGACCCCGAAGGCCGGCTTGCCGCTGCTGTAGGCCGCCTTCACCATTCCCGGGCCACCGGTGGAAATGCAGGCGTCGCACAGCTGCATCACCAGGCCGGAGATCTCCACCGTCGGCTCCGGAACGATCTGAACGAGATCCGCCGGCGCGCCGCTCTCCACCAGGGCCTGCCGCATCAACTCGACCGTCACTCGGCCGGTCTCCTTCGCCCGCGGGTGCGGGCAGACGACGATGGCGTTGCCGCCCTTCAGCGCGATCATCGCGTTGTGCATGGGGGTGATGGTCGGATTGGTCGTCGGGGAAATCGCGCCGATGACACCGATCGGTTTGGCGACCTCGATCAGCCCTTCGTCGTCGAGCGTGCGGACGACGCCACGGCTGCTCACACCCTTGAGCTTGTTCCAGACGGCTTTCGATTTGCCCTTGTTCTTGACGATCTTGTCTTCGTATCGGCCCATCCCGGTCTCGTCGACCGCCAGGCGGGCCAGCATCTCGCCGTTGTCGAACACGGCCTTTCCGATGGCGCGGACGGCTTCGTCCACCTTCTGCTGCGAAAAGCCTTCGAAGATACGCTGAGCGTCCCGTGCCCTGTCGATCACGGACAATACATAATCCTTCGGTGACACGACCGAATCTCCTGATCTCAGTTGTAATGGATTTGCGGACGCGGACGTCCGAGGCCCATCCCGTTCGGATCGATCGGAACGGATCGATCGGAACGGAAGGGACCGGCTCGAGAGCTCGAGTCCGAGGATTTCCTCATCGACCGGACGACGCCGGCCGATCGGAAAATTCTCTAGATGTTTCTGGCCACCTCGAAAGCATCCCAGATCGCGTACATGATGTTCGACACCTGCCTTGCGTCACCGATCTGGTGGAGTTCTTCCACGTCGTCCTGCAACGCATCGTACAGCGACGTTTCGGCTCTATAGCCGACGGCGAGGATGACGGAATCGGCGGCGATCCGTGTCTCGACACCGTCCCGCGCGACGACCAGATGCTGCCCGTCGAAGCGAACGGCGTTGGTGTCGGTGTGGATGTCGACTTTGTGAAAGCGCAGCAGGTCGGCCAGCATCTCGCGGTTCGCGTAGCACAGCGGACCGGCGAGCTTGAGGATGTCGTCCAGCGCCTCGACGATCGCCACCTTCCGGCCCTGCCGCACCAGCATCAGGGCCGTTTCGCATCCGACCAGGCCGCCGCCGACGATCACGGTCGAGCGTCCCGGATCGCGTTCGCCGACGAGGACTTCGGCGGCGGTATGGACCCGCTCGTCGTGGCCGAGCCCGAACACCTTCGGTTTGGACCCGGTCGCGACGATCACCGCATCGGCGCCGGCACTCCGGACCATGTCCGGGGTCACCTCGGTGCGGCAATGCACCTTCACACCCAGCTCTTTCAACTCCGCGACGTACCAGTCGACCAGAGCCAGGTCGTCTTCCTTGAAGTCGGGCGCGCCGCCGGGGATCAGATTGCCGCCGAGCCGATCGCTCTTTTCGAAGAGTTGCACGTCGTGGCCGCGCGTCGCCAGAACCCGGGCGCTCTCGCAGCCGGCGACACCGCCGCCGACCACCACGACCTTCTTTCGCCTCGTCGCCGGCAACAGCGCGTATTCGCGCTCCCTGCCGGCACTCGGGTTGACCGCACAGGAGATCGTCAGGAACGCCTTGAGCCTGCCCATGCAGGCCTCGTGACAGGACAGGCAGGGGCGAACGCGCTCGCGCTTTCCGACCCTGATCTTGTTGACGATCTGCGCATCGGCCAAGAGTGGTCTGGCGAGCCCGACCATGTCGGTCTGCCGGTTTTCGATCGCGGCGGTGGCGAGGTCGGGATTGTCCATTCGACCGGCGGTGATGACCGGAATGCCGACGACCTTCTTGATCTCGGCATTGAACGGCAGCGCCAACCCCTTCTCCTGATACATCGGCGGGTGGCTCCAGTACCAGGAGTCGTAGCTGCCGACATCCGAGTCCAGCGCGTCGTAACCCGCCTTCTCCAGCAGCTTGGCGATTTCCAGACCCTCCGGGAGATCACGCCCCAGCTCGGTGAACTCTTCGCCCGGCACGACGCCGTGCCCGAGCTCCTTGATGAAACTCTTCGGGCTGTAGCGCATCACCACCGGGAAGTCGGAACCGCAAACCTGCTTGATCCCCTGGACGATCTCGACCGCCATTCGAATGCGGTTTTCCAGGCTGCCGCCGTATTCGTCGGTCCGATTGTTGAACAACTCCATGGCGAACTGGTCGATCAGATAGCCTTCGTGCATGGCGTGGATCTCGACGCCGTCGAAGCCCGACCGTTTGGCGATACCTGCCGCCTGGATGATCTTCGCGATGATCTTCTTGACGTCTTCGGTGCTGAGCGCGCGGCACATCATCCCGTCGATCCACCGATGCGGGATGACCGAGGGGCCGACCGGCGCCTCGCCGGGATTGACCCGGCTGGACACCCGCCCGAAGCCGGCCGACACCTGCAGGAAGATCTTCGCACCGTAGGCGTGCACCCGCTCGGTGAGCGATTTCGCCATGCGAATGAACAGCATCGGATTGTCGGTCGGACAGGGCATGGCGCCCTTGGTGTGCTTTTCCACTTCGTTTTCGACGAAGTTCATGCCGGTGATGATCAGGCCGACGCCGCCTCTGGCGCGTTCCACGTAGAAGTCGATTCCACGTTCGGTGAACGCGCCATCGGCGTCGCACAATCCGGCCGGCCCCATCGGCGCCATGACGAAACGGTTCTTGATGACACATTGTCCGATGGCGATCGAATCGAACAGTTTTTCGAAATGGCGCATGGGAGCGTTACCTTGTGACTTCTCTTCTTACGGGAGGTCGGATCAGTACTTGCGAATGGTCAGCATGACGGCGCAGACCAGGCCCACCGCCGCAAAGGCGACCATACTCATCAGACCGCCGGTATAGTGGCCGGTGACGCTGATCAGGTAACCGATGATCGTCGGCGTCAGCGCGCCCACGCCGACCGACACACCGTTCAGCAGTCCCGAGCCGGTGCTGACGGCTTCCTGCGGAACGATCTTGCCGACCAGGGACCACGTGGTCGCCATGCCGAAGCCGCTGCCGAGCGCACCGGCGACGACGATCGCCACCGCGGCCATGGTGTTGTCCGGCACCTGCGAGCTGAAGAGGATGCCGCAGCCGTAACCCAGCATGGCCACGATCTGGAACGGCGACCGACGACCGACCTTGTCGGACCAGGCGCCGACCACGAGGACCATCACCGCTGCCGAGATCCAGGTCATCGCGGTGTAGCTGCCCATCGCCGCCCATGAGAAGCCGCGGGCGACCTTCAGATACGACGGCAGCCAGGTCAGAAGGCCCCAGAAGATCGCGCACTGACAGCAATAGTAGACGGTCAGGATCCAGAAGTCGGGGTCACCGATCACCAGCTTCAGGCTGCTCGCGAAGGAGGCCTTCTTTTCGGCGTCGGCCGGTTGCAACTGCCCGCGTCCGCTGATGATGTGGTCCAGCTCCGCCTTGTTGACCCACTTCGATTCCTCGGGGGTATCGGGTGCGAACAGCCAGATCACGGCGACCAGAGCCAGACTCGCCACGCCGAGGAAGTAGAACGTCGCCTGCCAACCCCAGTGGCTGACGATGAAGGCGAACACCGGCACCGACAGCGCCGGCCCGAGCTTCGGACCGAGCAGCCAGATTCCGTTGGCACGGCCCTGCTCGTTCGGCGGGAACCAGTTGCTGACGTATTTCGCCTGCATCGGCCAATGCAGACCCTCACCGATGCCGAGCAGCGCACGGGTCGTCAGCAGGATGGCGAAGGTCCCGGCGATCGGACCGGCGAACATCGAAATCGCCCACAGGATGATCGCACCGATGATCATCTTGCGCGGGCCGTATTTGTCGCCGAGCGAGCTGAACAGGAAACTCGACACGCCGTATCCGACCGTGAACACGGTCATCAGAAGTCCCATCTTGACGGCATCGCCGTCGATTCCCATCGACTTGAGGAACACCAGATCGGCGATGAGCACCGAAACATTGAGTCTATCGAAATAGGAGATCGTGCCGATTCCGAGCAATATGCTCGGAACGGCCCATCTGTATTTCGTCGCTTTCATCGCAGGCATGGCAGGCGCGATGCCGGACGTGGTTCCGGTCGTCATGGTTTCCTCCGAATATTGCTGAATGCTTGTTGGGTCTCGGCCGTGCTTGATGTTTCGCCGCCATTTGGGCGGCAGTGTCCGGCCGATCATCCGGGAGGGGTGGGCGACTCGCCGAGCTTCGTACATCTCGAGTGGAGCCGGCGTCTGCGCGAGACCGAGATGCACGCGAATTCGCCGCGGCGAATCGCCCGAGCCTCACAGGTCGAAGCCGAACAGCTTGCCCGGATTGGTGACCAGGATCCGCCGGCGCTCTTCGGGGTCGGGGGCGTAGCGGTAGAGCAGCTCCAGAAGTTCGGCGTCGTTCGGCGGCTGCACCACCGAGACCGGATGCGGCCAGTCGCTGCCCCAGATGCAACGATCCGGCGCGGCCTCGATGTAGGCGCGGGCGATCGGGGTCACGTCGGCCCAGGGATGGCCGAGCTTCGAGGTCTTCTCGCCGAGCGAGAGCATGACCCAGAAGTTGCCCTTGGACAGCAACTCCAGCATCTTCTTCAGGCTCGGGTCGTCCCGGCCGCGCTCCGGATCCGGGCGCCCCATGTGGTCGACGATCACCGGCACGTCCAGCTTCTCGAACTTGGAGGCGCTCTCGGCGATGCCGTTCTTTTCCGGCTGGATCTTCACGTACCAGCCCATTTCCTTGATCCGTGCGATGGCGCGGGCGAAGTCGGCATCGCTGAGCACCGCGCCCAGAGCCTGACGGAAGCTGAACCGCGCGCCGCGCACGCCGGCGGTGTGCAGCTTGTCGAGATAGGCGTCGTCGGCGTCGGCGAACACCAGCGCGTTGGCGCATCCGCGGTAGTTCGGCCCCATCGCGGCGAGGGCGTCGAGAACCACCGAATGGTCGGCGCCGTAGGTGGTCGTCTGGACGATCACGCCGCGCTCGATGCCGAGCGCCTTGTGCACCCGCAGCGCCGCTTCCCAGGTCGCCGTCGGCATCTGGTAGGCGGCTCCCGGCCGCACCGGATACTTGGACAGCGGGCCGAGCACGTGAAACTGGCTGTCACAGGTGTGGGCCGGCGGCAGTACCGAAGGTTTGCGCGGATTGGGGTCGAAAGGCAGATAGTCGGCCACGATGTGTGCCTCCTCTCAGGCGATCAGGGCGGTGAAGTCGCACTGCACCAGCGCGCCGCCCTCCATGTTCATCTGCAGGGAATGACGGGCCGGACGGCTCCGTTCGTCGGGGAACATCTTCAGCCACTCGACATTGACCGGCCCGCGCTGAGACCGGTCCTGCAACCAGACGGTCATCTTGACGATGTCGTCGGTGGTCCCGCCGCCGGCTTCGACGATCGCCTTCATGTGGGCGAACATGTGGGTGCACTGCTCTTCGAGCGTCGCCGGCATCACGCCGGTCTGCGGATCGCGCCCGAGAATGACGCCGGACATCAGAAGGTTGTCGATGCGGCAGGCGTTCGGGATCGGGTTGGCGTGCTTGAACCCCCCGATCTGAATGCTCTTGCGTCTCGTCATCGTTGGTTCTCCCTGATCGAGTTGATCGGCGGCCGACCCGAACGCTCCATGGCCGCACGACAGACGCCCCATGGCCGACATCGGCAGGCCGAGTGAAGAGTCGGAGCAAACCTCGTGGTCGATCATATCGATTGCGTTCTGTGCGTCGAAAATGACACTCCTCTCAGATTACAGAGCGAGAACGACCGATGTCGCCGTCACCGCGGCGACGGAAGAAGCAGCTCTGATCTTATTGGTTGCTCGGACTCGTTGTCGGATCTCGATGAAATCGCGACGCGAGCACTCGGTCGCCACGTCGCGATCGATGGCCGAATGCTGTCATTTCCGACTTGCGCGGTCGACGGAATTGTGACCACAATGCCCACATTATGGACATCAGTGACGATCGATCGACGCCGGCGCCGCCGGAACCGAAGCCACGCAGAGAGGAAACCGGGCAGCCCCGCAGCGGCGCTCAGAGCGTCCGTCGGGCCATCGCGGTGCTGCGCATCCTGGCCGCCGGACGTGAAGCCGGCCTGTCGCTGTCCGACGTCGTCAAGGCGACCGGCCTGTCGCGTCCGACCGCCCACCGGATCGTCAACGTCCTGGTCGAGGAGGGCATCGCCGAACAACGCCACAAGACGAAGCGCTACGCGATCGGGCATCAGGTGTTGGAGCTCGCGCTCGCACGGCCCTCCCGCTCGTCTTTCGCGGTGATGGCGGATCCCCATTTGGCGGAGCTCGCCCGGACCGTCGGCGACACGGCATTTCTGACCATCCGCACCGGCATGGACGCGCTGTGCGTGGCACGGGTGATCGGCACCTATCCGGTTCAGGTGCTGTCGATCGAGGTCGGCGCCAGACGTCCGCTCGGCGTGAGCAGCGCCGGCGTGATGATGCTCGCCGATCTGCCGCCGTCCGAGGCGTTCGAGATCATCAAGAAGAACGCCAACCGATTCGATGGGTATCGCACCAGTCCTGCGTCCGCCCTGGAGCAGGTGGCCGTTGCCCGACGCAACGGCTATGCCGTCCATCACGCCGGCCTGGTGCCCGGGACCAAGGCGATTTCCGCCACGATCAAGGCACCCGACGGCAGGCCGTGCGCGGCGATCACGATCGCGGCGATCAGTGCGCGTCTGAGGCCGCAGCGCGAGGCGGAAGTCGGCGAGACCCTGAAGAGCGTCGCACTCACGCTCGAGGCGCTCTTGAAGGAAAAGGGAAAGACCAGCCTGCTGCCGTGAAGCCGGCGGCGCACGGGACGGGTCGACCGCGATGCGACGCCCGGAGGTCGGGGTGCCCCCCTCGTGGGGCGCGGCCCACGAGGGAAGGTGGCGGTCCGCCGGTTCAGCCGCGAGCCGCTTCGCGGGCGTGAGCGAGAACCGACTTCGCCCCACCGGTGAGGATCGAGGTGTCGGTCGCCACCGCCATGAAGTCGACACCGTCGGCGACGCGGCGGGCGACTTCCTGCCGGTTGGCGGTGAGATAGCCGGCGGGCTTCTTCAGGCGGCGAAGGCAGGCGAAAGCCTCGTCGACGGCGGCCTGCACCTCCGGATGCTGCGGATCGCCGAGATGGCCCAGGGACGCGGCGAGGTCGGCCGGCCCGATGAACACCCCGTCCACCCCGTCGACCGCGGCGATCTCTTCGATGTTCTTCAAACCGAGAGCCGTCTCGATCTGCACCAGAACGCAGATCTCCTCATGGGCCGTCGCCAGATACTGCGTATCGGTGCCGAAGGACGCGGCGCGAGAACCTCCCGACACGCCCCGGACACCGGCGGGTGGATATCGCACGAAGCTCACTGCCGCGCGCGCCTCCTCGGCCGACTGGATGCAAGGGAACAGCAGACTCTGGGCGCCGGCATCGAGCAGCCGTTTCACCAGAATCATGTCGCACCAGGCCGGGCGCACGACCGCGCTGGTCTCGTGGGCCGACAGGGACTGCAACTGCGCGACGATGTCCGGCAGCTCGTTCGGGGAATGCTCCGTGTCGAGGAGGATCCAGTCGAATCCGCAGCAGGCGAACAGCTCGGTGAGCAGATTGCTGCGCAACGTGGACCAGACGCCGATCTGCTGTCGGCGCGCGGTCAGTGCGTGTTTGAACTCGTTGATTTTCACTTGCTCGAGCCTCGCTCATCGAAACCGAACGGCTTTCCCCGATCGGGGGAATGCCTCAGGCGAACCGACAGGTGACCGATCCGAACGGCCCGTAGTCCGCGTGGAAGACGTCTCCTCGGCGAACGTCGACGGGCCGGGTGAAGGAGCCGGAGAGGACGATCTCGCCGGCGGCGAGGTGCTCGCCGTGCAGTGCCAGCCGGTTGGCGAGCCACGCGACGCCGGTGGCCGGATGGTTGAGGACGCCGGCGGCGATACCGGTCTCCTCGATCTCACCATTCCGGTACAAGAGCGCACCGATCCAGCGCAGATCGACGTCCATCGGACGGAACGGTCGCCCGCCCACCACCAGAGCGGCGTTCGCGGCGTTGTCGGAGATCGTATCCATGACCTTGCGCAACTTCTTGGTCTCGGGATCGATCCGATGCATCCGCGATTCCAGGATCTCGAGCGCCGGCGTCACGTAGCCGGTGGCGTTCAGGACGTCGAAGATCGTGCAGTCCGGCCCCTTCAACGGCGCCGTCAGCCGAAAGGCCAGTTCGACCTCGACCCGTGCCGCGTCGAAGCGCTCGAACGGGATCACACTCCCTTCGCGGCAGAACATGTCCTCGAACAGGACGCCGTAATCGGGTTCGTCGATCCCGACGGCGCTCTGCATCGCCTTGGAGGTCAGGCCGATCTTGTGCCCTCGGACGATGCGGCCGCCGGCGACCTGGAGACGGGTCCAGGCCCGCTGGATCGCATAGGCGTCGTCGATCGAGAGCTCCGGGTGTTCGAGCGTGAAGGCGCGCAGCAGCGTCTTCGATCGTCCCGCCTCGTCCAACTTCCCGGCGAGGGCCTCTATCGTCTGGACGTCGAGCATCACATGTGCCTTTCCGCGACGACGGTGTTGCGCAGGATGCCGATCCCCGAGGATTCGACCTCGACCACGTCGCCCGGCTTCAACCAGCGCGGCGGATCGAAGCGCGCGCCGGCCCCGGTCGGGGTGCCGGTCACGATCACGTCGCCGGGCTTGAGGGTGGCGAAGGTCGACAGATAGGAGATCAGGAAATCGAACGTGAACATCAGGCGTTCGGTCGTATCCTGCTGGCGCGTCTCTCCATTGACCCGGGTGACGATGTCGTGCGGACCGCGCGGGTCGAGCTCGTCGGCGGTGACGATCCACGGACCGATGCTTCCCGAGCGATCGAAGTTCTTGCCCTGGGTGACGTTGAATTTGCCGTGGTGCAGCCAGTCGCGGACGCTGCCCTCGTTGCACAGCGTCATGCCGAAGATGTGCTTCCAGGCCTGCTCGGGCGGAATGTGCCGGCCCTGCTCGCCGATGACGATCACCAGCTCGCCTTCGTAGTCATATTGCTCGGAAACGTCCGGCTTCTCGATCGGCTGCCCGGAGCCGACGACCGACGACGGGTTGCGAACGAATAGGCTCGGATACTTCTGCAGATCCGACTTGTCCTTGTATTCCGCATTGCGGTCGCGGTAGTTCACCCCGACGCACCACAGCTTTTCCGGGGCGGTTATCGGCGGAAGCAAGGTCAGCGAAGACAGGTCGCGGTCGGCAGACGGTCCTCGTGCGGCCTCGCGCGCCGCCGAGAGACCGTTGCGTGCGATCAGTGCCTTGAGGTCGGGATAATCATCGCCGATGCGGGCGGTCAGATCGACGACGCCTCCCTCGACGATCGCCCCATATCGCTCTCGCTCGTTCTCAAGATAGCTCAACAACCGCATGGTGACCTCCACCTCGGATCAGATTGCAAATCGGTTGGCCGGCCGCTCCGACGGCAGATCGCGTCTGCCCTTCGAAACGGCGGCACTTCCATTGGACCGCGACGTCACCCGGACCTTCGGCTGCACTCGAACGGCTCCGGCCGTCGTCCGAAAGGCGCGCGACGTCGATCTTCGCAGGACCGAGCGGGTCGCCGTTCCTCGTCCGCCGGCTTTCACGCCATCCGCGTCGAATGCGTCTGCGGGTGTCAGGGTTCGTCTCTTCTCGTTGCCCTGTCGAAGGAATTGCGCGCCGTATGTCCACATTGTGGGCACGGTGAAGGGCGATCGGCGTACGCCGTGAACTGCGCCACCGAACTCCCGTCGTCGCGCCCGGTGATCCCCGCTCGATGCGAGCGGCACGGAGTTCGACGAGGCTCTGGGCCGTCTCTCTGATCGCCCCCGGAACGAAGGCTGTTCCGCGCCGACTCACACCCTGTCGCGACGTCGAATGGTCGACGGGGAACAAGGGGAGAAAAGGCTGTCCACTATATGGACGCCGGCGCCGCTATTCGATCGACGGGCGGAGCGGTCTCTCGGTAAATGTCCCTTACGACCGAGGTCCTGCGCGCGCGGGGTGCTACGCGCGGCGGTGGCCCCAAAAATGGTGGGTGGACCAGAATTTGCCACGGGGTATCGGGGGAAAGACGAGTCTGCTCCGGACGAGACGGACGATCATGGCGGCGCCGATCGCCCGGCCTTTGGGAGGCGAGGCGGAGACGACCGAGATCGCCCGCCCGTCTCTGGTGCCCGGCATGAACCATTGCTCCGGCGGCCCGTCGACCGACGATTTCGATGTCCTCACGCCCTTGGCCGACTGGGTCGAGCGAGGTCGCGCGCCGGAGCGCATCGGCGGCCGGGCGGGCGCGGCGATGCCGTGGCCCGGACGCACGCGGCCGTCGTGTTCTTTTCCGCGCCGGGCCCGCAATGGCAGCCACGGCAACCCAGAGACCGCCGACAGCTTGGCCGTGTCGACTCATGGCGGGCGGCGGCACGGGCGGCCACCGCACCACGAGCGCTCCGCCGACGAGGTGAGCCGCACGTCTTCCTCCGACGGGAGCCGCGGCGTCACATCCTCGCGCTGCTGTTCCTTTGCCACCGACGGCGGTCCGGCGTCGGCCGGTCGTCGGGCCGTTCCGACTTCGGCGGGAACTGGCGGCGCTCCGACGCCTCGTCGTCGAGCGCCCCCGGCGGGGGCCGGCCGAAGCGATGCGGTTTCGGCGCGTGCGCTCGGTCCGGTCCCAGGGGGCACCCGGCTCGCGGTCGACGAGTAGGAATGTCTCATGGGTGTATGGCGAGAGAGATGAAGTCATCGGAACGAAGTCATCTCGAAAACGAATGAAAACGCATCGTAGACAGGCTTTGATTCCGGTCATATTCTAATATTATTGATTAATTGGTTCTTATATTGGCGGATAGATCGATTTTGTATGCTTGGTCTCGGCGTCGATACGGGGCGTTGTATACGCGAGATTAAGGGAATTTTTACGACCTAGGAGTTAAAAGGCGCGCGGAATGCAGTGCCTGTTCCGGGATTTTGTGGAGGCAGCCCCATGAATCGGTTTTCTGTCAGTGTCGTCCTTCGCGCGATGATCGGGGTGCTGGCCATCTCCGTGATTTCGCTGCTTTTGCAGGGCGTCTGGTCCGCTTGGCAGCGTGATCGGGTGACCAATCAGGCCCAGCAGGTCACCGTCGCGACGCAGAGCATCTTCACCGCGTTGCCCAACTTGCGCGTCGACCGCTTCCAGACCGGCCGCGATCTGAAGACCGACGCGGCGGCGAGCGGCGACAACAAGGCGATGATCGAAGCGCGCAAGTCGGCGATGCCGGCGGTCGCCGACGCGCTGCGGGTGCTGCCGACGATCGAGTTCGAGAACTCCTCCGAGCGGATCGGGCGAGTTTCGGCCGCCTATGAAAAGGTGCGTGCTCTCCAAGAGGTGACGCTGAGCGATCGGATGAAGCCGAAGGCGCAGCGGCGTCAGGCCGTCGCCTCGGACTACCAGGAGGCGATCTCGCCACTGATCGACGAGCTCGAATCGATCTCCACCGACATCGCGGCGACCATCGCCCTCCAGGACAGCGTCATCGACAAACTCTTCGATGCGAAGGCGTTGGTTTGGGTTGCCCGGTCCAGCGCCGGCGATGCCCTGACCCTGGCCTCCAACGCCTTGACCGGTGCCGCATTGCCGCCGAACGCCGATGTTCTCCTGGCGAGCAAGGTCGCGACGGCCGAGACCTCCTGGCAGGACGCCAAGACCGTTCTGGCGCACATCCCGCGCGACGACCGCCTGAACGGCGCGATCGCCGAGGCCGAGCAGGCGTATTTCACGCCGGACTATCTCGAGCGGCAAGCCGCTCTCCTGAAGGTCGGTGCCGGCGGAGGCAAGCCGGAGATGACGACGGCCCAATGGAGCGCCTACGCACTTCCGCGCCTGGCCCATATTCTCAACCTCGCCAACGCCGCGCTGGAAGCAGCCAAGGAACGGGCGATGGCCACGCACGCGAATGCGCAGACGACCTTCTGGGGTCAGAGCCTGCTGCTTGTCGTGAGCCTGCTCGTCGCGGCGGCCAGCTTCCTGTTCGTCGGCTCTCGGGTGGTCCGCCCGTTGGGGGTGCTGCGCGACGGCATGGTCCGCCTGTCCCAGGGAGACCTGTCGGTCCAGGCGCACTTCACCGAACGCAGCGACGAGATCGGAGCGCTCGCCCGCACCATGGCGACCTTCCGCGAGAGCATGGTGGAAACCGAAAGGATGCGTGCCGAACGCCTCCAGGAGCAGACCCGCATCGAAGAACGTCGGCGGGCCGACATGGAAGAACTGGCGGAGCGGTTCGACCGGGCGGTCGGGGGTATCGTCAACCACGTCGCTTCGGCCGCCGTCCAACTGCAGACGGCCGCCCAGACCCTGACGGCCGCCGCCGAGGAGACCTCGGTCCAGTCGGCTTCGGTCGCCGCCGCTTCGGAGCAGGCCTCGGCCAACGTCGCCTCGGTGGCTTCGGCGACCGAGGAGCTGTCCTCGTCGGTCTCCGAAATCGCGCGTCAGGTCTCCCATTCGTCGGCGATCGCCCGCAAGGCGGTCGGCGAAGCCAATCAGACGAATGCCCAGGTCAAGGGGCTGGCGACGGCCGCCGAGAAGATCGGTTCGATCGTGGGGCTGATCAACAACATCGCCGGGCAGACCAACCTGCTGGCGCTCAACGCGACGATCGAGGCCGCACGAGCCGGCGACGCCGGCAAGGGGTTCGCCGTGGTCGCGGCGGAGGTCAAGCAGTTGGCGGATCAGACCGCCAAGGCGACGGCCGACATCTCGACGCAGATCGAGGCGATCCAGACCGCCACGGAGACGGCGGCGACCGCGATCGCGACGATCGGCGCGACGATCGAGCAGATCAACGAGACAACGTCGACAATCGCCGACGCGGTCGACGGCCAGAAGTCCGCCACCGGCGAGATCGCGGCGAACATTCAGGAGGCGTCTCGCGGGACGGCGGAGGTGTCCGGAAACATCTCCGGCGTGACCACGGCGGCCGCCCAGTCGAGCTCGACAGCGGCGCAGGTTCTGTCCTCGGCGACAAATCTGAGCAATCAATCGGAGATGCTCAAGTCGGAAGTCACCAAGTTCCTGGGGACGGTCCGCGCCGCCTGACGGGTCGGATGCCGGGCGCGGCATCGTCGATCGATCGAGGGTCCGACGGCTCTCCCTCCGCCGCGCCCCGGAGAGCTTCGAAGGCTCGCCACCGTCGCCGGGGCGGGCCTTTTCTTGTCGACCGAGAGGCGTCGGCGGCCTCCGGTCGTCGGGGCACGACGACGGCATCATGTCAATGCCGGCTTCTGGCGGGATGCCGAGACCGAGCCGCATCGCCAGCGACCGATCGCCTCGTCGATGCCTCCTGTGAATCGGCGCGGGGTTTGCGCGCCGATCGGCGCGACAAACATTGATATTGCGTGTGGTGATGGGGTCAAATGTTGGCGCCGATTCACAACCGACCCGGTCTCCCGGTCCGGTTGCACGATGTGCCCCGGCGTATGTCTTTGAACGTCCGGCACTATTCGGTGCGGTCGGGAAAACTAAAAAATACCTGTAAAATCATCAGGTTGGTGGCGGAGTATTGTGTAATTCGAACCCCTCAGTACATCGCCCAGCAAGCCTTTGAATTCATTGTGTTATTTTCGGGGCTCTGCATCCGGGAGACCAACACCTCGCAGCGGATCGCTGCACTGCACGCCGATGCCCCAAATGCGTGAATGGACCAATCACTGGCGCGCTGCCGCGATTGATCCACCCCCATCGAAGTGGTCCATCGCGATGTATGTCTACGGACAGCAAGGAAGGACCATCCGATGCCGAGAAGGCGTCATCAACCGGAAGAGATCATCGCCAAGCTGCGTCAGGTCGACGTGCTGATCGGCCAGGGGAGCCC
>CALFRR010000096.1 GCA_937919435.1 uncultured Alphaproteobacteria bacterium
GCTTCGGCGAGGGCGGCCTCGGTCTCGGTCCGGGCGGCGACGGCACGGTCGCGTTCGGCGAAGAGGCGCTCGAGTGCGGGCGCGCGGGCGGCGAGCGCCGCGGCGATGCGGGCCGCCTCGCGTTCGGCTCGGGCCAGCCGGTCGCGGGCCTCGGCTTCGCCGCGAGCGGCGCGACGCTGCGCCTCACGGGCGGTGCGGACCGTCTCCTCGGCCCGCTCGCGCAGCCTTCGGGCGGCGTCCAGGTCGGTGCGACGGGCGGCGGCGGCACGGCGGGCGGCGTCGATCTGACCTTCGAGTTCGGCGAGCCGGTTGCGGCTGGCGAGCCGACGTGCGGCGGCGGTCGGTGCCTCGGCGGCGGCGACGAGCCCGTCCCAGCGCCAGAGGTCGCCGTCCTTCGAGACGAGACACTGACCGGGTGCGAGATCGCGCATCAGCCGCGGCCCGTCGGCACGATCGACGACGCCGATCTGGGCGAGGCGGCGGGCGAGCACCGGAGGCGCCACCACCCGGGCGGCGAGCGGCTCGACCCCGGCGGGCAGCGTCGGATCGCCGGCACCGTCGCCCGGATCGCTCCAGCGGACCGGGGCGCCGCTCGCATCGGAGACGTCGAGATCGTCGCCGAAGGCGGCGGCCAGCGCCGCCTCCCAGCCCGACCCGACCACCACTCGGTCGAGGATCGGCGGCCACAGCACCCCGGCGGCGACGTCGAGGACCCGGGCCAGTGCCTTGGCCTCGGCCTCCAGCCGGGAGAGGTCGCGCTCGCGTTCGGCGAGATCGCCGCGGGCGACCTCCTCGCGGGTGCGGGCATCGGCCTCGCCGGCCTCCGCATCTCCGACCGCGGCCTCCGCCTCGGCGGCGAGGGCGGCGGCCTCCTCGACGGCGATCGCCATCTCCTCGGGGCTCTCGCCGGCCTCGATCTCGGCGGCGAGGGCGGCGCGTTCGCGCTCGACCCCGACGATCTCGGCGGCGAGCCGATCGATCCGGCCGGCGATCTCGGCGGCTTCCCGGGCGAGCGCGGCGCGGCGGGCGACCACTTCGGCCGCAGCCGCCTGCCGACCGGCGAGATCGGCCTCGACCTCGGCCAGGGCGGTTTCGGCCTCGGCGAGGCGATCCTCGGCTTCGGCCCGGGTCGCCGCCATGTCCTCGTCTTCGCCGACCAGCGCCTCCTCCTCGTCGGCGAGACGGGCGAGGGCGGCGGCCATGTCGTCGCCGAGGCCGGTCTCGCGGGCGAGGTCGGCCTCGATCTGGACCAGACGGCGGGCGAGATCGTCGAGGCGGGCGCGGACCCGGCGTTCCTCCGCCTCGACTTCGCCGGCGGCGAGGCGCAGGCGTTGCAGCGCCGCCCCGGCGGCGGCCTCGGCCTCGCGCAGGGCCGGCAGACCGGCGGCGCCGGTCGCCTGATCGGTGGCGGCGCGGGCCTGCTCGAGCGACCGCTCGTCGGCCTTCGCCCGGGCCTCGGCACGCTCCGCCTCGGCCTCGCCGACCCGCTCGCGGGCATCGAGCCAGCGCAGCAGGGCGAGCGTCGCCTCGCCCCGGCGGATCTCGGCGGACAGCGCCCGATAGCGGGCGGCCTGACGGGCCTGACGCTTCAGGCTCTCCAGCCGCACTTCGTATTCGGCGAGGACGTCCTCGACCCGGTCGAGGTTCTGTCCGGCCGCCTTGAGCCGGATCTCCGCCTCGTTGCGGCGGGAGTGCAGGCCGGAGATGCCGGAGGCCTCCTCAAGCACGGCACGCCGGGCGATCGGCCGGGCGGCGATCAGCTCGCCGATCTGGCCCTGGCGGACCATCGCCGGCGAGCGCGAGCCGGTCGAGGCGTCGGCGAACAGCATCTGGACGTCGCGGGCGCGAACCTCGCGGCCGTTGATTTTGTAGGCCGACCCGGCCTCGCGTTCGATCCGCCGGGTCACCTCGAGCACGTCGGCGTCGGGGAACGGCGCACCCGGCCGCGGCCCGACGTCGGCGAGGGTCAGGGTCACTTCCGCCGAGTTGCGGGCCGGCCGCCGCCCCGAACCGGAGAAGATGACGTCGTCCATGCCGGAGGCGCGCATGCTCTTGTAGGAGCTCTCGCCCATCACCCAGCGCATCGCCTCGACCAGATTCGACTTGCCGCAGCCGTTCGGACCGACGACCCCGGTCAGCCCGGGTTCGATCAGGAACTCGGTCGGTTCGACGAAGGTCTTGAAGCCGAGAAGCCGGAGCCTGGTGAAGGTGACCAAAACGCCTCTCCGACGATCCGCCCGCGCCGCGGGCGCCGGGTCACTTCACGAAATCGGCGAGGATCTTGTCGAGTTCCTCGGGGCTGGCGATGCCGACGTACTTGCGTCCGTTGACGAAGAAGGTCGGGGTTCCGTCGACCTTGAACTGCTTCTCCGCGCGGTCGCGGATCTGGTTCAGCGCATCGAACAGCTTCTGGTCGGAGAGCGTGTTGCGGAAGGTCTGATCGGTGTAGCCGAACTGCCGCGAGAAGCGCTGCAACGCATCGACCGGCGCCTTCGGATCGATCCACTCCCGCTGGCTGGCGAACCAGCCGTGGAGATTGTCGAAGAACCGGTCGGCAGGGGCGTTGCGGATCAGCATCGCCACCGCGGCGGCGATCGCGTCGAGCGGAAACTCGCGGAACACGAAGCGCACCTTGCCGGTGTCGATGTAGGCGCTCTTCAGACGCGGGAACACCGCCTCGCTGAAGTGGGCGCAGTGGGAGCAGGTCATCGAGGCGTATTCGATCACCGTCACCGGCGCGTCGTCGCGCCCCATCGTCATCTCCGGCAACGGGCCGGGCTTGGCCAGTTCGGCGGTGTCGAAGGCGCCCTGGGCGGCGGCGTCGACGGCGAGGAGGCCGGTCGGGGCCAGGACGAGAGCGGAGGCGGCGAGGAGACGGCGGCGGGAAATCGTCACGAGGCGGGTCCTTGGGCGAGGTCCGGGTTCGGTCTGGTCGATCGGGGCGTCCGGCGACGCCCATCGGATCGGCCGGTTTCGCTTCCTATCTAGCGCGAACGCGGGCCGCCGTCGCCCCCCGGTGCCGGCCTCGCGGCAATGTCATCGGGGCGCGAGGTGGCCGGCGGACGGCCGACGATCGCCCGGCCGAGGCGGGCGAGCGCCTCGCGCAGCGGTTCGTCGGCGATGCCTCCGGTGAGGCCGGCGATCCGCGCCTCTTCCGCCGCCGACAGCAGTCGCGGGCGGGCGGCGCGCGGCCGGGCGAAGGAGGTGAGCGGCTTCTGGACGATGCGGATCCGGCCGACGGCCGGAAAGCCGTAGACCGAATTGATCCGCTCCAGGATCTGCGGGATCTCGTGCTGGAAGAACAGGGCACGCCCGCCTTCGCAGGTGACGGTCAGGGTCGCCGGCTCGAACCCGTCCTCGCCGCCGTCCTCCAGCCGCTTCGGCCAGGACAGCCGCTCCGGCCGGGTGCCGGTCGCATGCTGGGCGCCGACGATCTCGCCCCAACGGGTGATCAGGTCGAGCGCCGCGAACCCACGGCGCCGGGCGGCGGGCTTCAGCAGCGGACCGACCAGATCGGCGACCGCCACGGCGCCGCGACGGCCGCGCGGCGCGGTCGGGCGGGGCGAATCGGGATCGGGTGCGTCGGAACGGGCCATACGGTCAATGTGCGGTGCGAGAGGCGCGGAAACAAGGCGGCTCCCGGCGATACTCCCACTTCCCACCGTCTTCGCCGGTGACCGCCCTTTCCGTTCCGGCCACGGCGCGCTAGGTCGGGCGGATGACCACGTCGCCTCCCACCCCTTCCGCCGCCGACCTGCTCGCCTGGTACGACGTCCACGCCCGTCGCCTGCCCTGGCGGGTCGGGCCGAAGGAGCGCGCCGCCGGAACGACGCCCGATCCCTATCGGGTGTGGCTCTCCGAGATCATGCTGCAACAGACCACCGTCGCGGCGGTGCGCGGCTATTTCGAGGCCTTCACCCGGCGCTGGGCGACGGTCGTCGACCTCGCCGCGGCGCCGGAAGAAGAGGTGATGAAGGCCTGGGCGGGGCTCGGCTACTATTCGCGGGCGCGGAACCTCCATGCCGCGGCGAAACTGGTGGCGGGCGATCTCGGCGGGCGATTCCCGGAGACCGAGGCGGGGCTCGCCGGGCTGCCGGGGGTCGGCCCCTATACCGCTGCGGCGATCGCCGCGATCGCCTTCGACCGCGCCGCGACGGTGGTCGACGGCAACGTCGAGCGGGTCACCGCCCGGCTGTTCGCACTGGAAACGCCGATGCCCGCCGCCAAGCCGGAGCTGCGCCGGCTCGCCGCGACGCTCACCCCGCGGACACGGCCGGGCGACTTCGCCCAGGCGACGATGGATCTCGGCGCGACGATCTGCACGCCGAAGCGGCCGGCCTGCGGGCTCTGTCCGTGGACCGCGCCGTGTCTCGCCCGGGCCCGCGGCATCGCCGAGCGCCTGCCGCTGCGCGCCGTCAAGCCGGAGCGGCCGACGCGGACCGGGGTCTGCCACGTCGCGATCCGGGCCGACGGGGCGATCCTGTTGCGACGGCGGCCGCCGAAGGGCCTGCTCGGCGGGATGAGCGAACCGCCGGGCGGCGACTGGCGCGAGGTCGGTGCGGCACCGATTGCCTCGCCCGCGCCGCCGCTTCCCGGACGCTGGCGGACGCTGCCGACGCCGGTCGTCCACGTCTTCACCCATTTCCGGCTGGAACTGACGGTGATGCGCGGCGAGATCGCCGCCGGCACGCCGGCGCCCGCCGGGCACTGGTGGTCGGCACCCGGCGAGATCGAGGGCGAGGCGCTGCCCAGCGTCTTCGTCAAGGCGATCGTCGCGGCCCGGGAGGCCCCGACGGGAACGTGACCGACCGTCACGGAAGCTTCGTCGAAGCCGGAGAGGATGCGCCCACCTTCAACCCGGGAGCTTCTCCGATGCGCCGCGTCGCCCTCGCCGCCTGCCTGCTCTGCGCCACCCCCCTCGCCTCGTCCGCCGTCGAAGTCGGCGGGCCGAAGTCCTTCGCCTTCGTCGCGCTCGGCGACATGCCGTATTCGCTGCCGGCCGACTACGGCCGCTTCGAAGCGCTGATCGGCAAGGTCAACGCGCTGAAGCCGGCCTTCACCGTCCATGTCGGCGACATCAAGTCGGGCTCGACCGTCTGCTCGGACGAGAACTTCCAGAAGGTCAAGGACGAGTTCGCGATGTTCGACGGGCCGCTGGTCTACACGATCGGCGACAACGAATGGACCGACTGCCACCGCGAGAAGGCCGGAAAATTCGATCCGAACGAGCGGCTGAACAAGGTCCGCGAGATGTTCTTCGCCGACAAGAAGTCGCACGGCAAGAACCCGGTCGCCCTCGAACGCCAGTCGGAGCTGATGCCCGAGGTCAAGGCCTGGGACGGCAGGCTCTTCGTCGAGAACACCCGCTTCGTCCAGAACGGCGTGATGTTCGTCCAGGCCAACATTCCGGGATCGAACAACAATCTCGAGGCGCGCAGCCTGGACAACGTCAAGGAATTCTTCGCCCGCGACGCGGCCAATCAGAAGTGGATCGTCGCCGCCTTCGAGAAGGCGAAGGCCGAGGGGCTCGGCGCACTGGTCCTGTCGATCCAGGCGGACATGTGGGACATCAAGCAGACCGAGCCGTCGGTGCCGCTCGCCTCGGGCTTCGTCGAGACTCTGAAGACCATCGAGAAGCAGGCCAAGGCCTACGGCAAGCCGGTGCTGCTGATCAACGGCGACGCCCACTTCTACGAGGTGACGCCGTTCCTGGCGACCGACACCCGGCCGGTGGCCAACGTCACCCGTCTGCAGGTGCCGGGCGAGAAGATCGTCGGCGCGGTCCGGGTGATCGTCGATCCCGACAACGCCGACATGCCCTTCGCCTTCCAGGAGATCGCCCAGATCCCGGCGAAGTGAGGCGGCCCGTCTTTCCGGTGCCGGGCGACCGGCTCCGGATCTCGACGACGCGCGGCGGTCCGCCGCCGGTGCCGGGCGACCGGCACCGGATCCCGGTCAGCCGAGGCGGTCCGCCGCCGGTGCCGGACGGCGCGAGACTTCAGGCGATCGGTTCCATCCGCTCGCGCATGCTGCGGCGCAGTTCGTCGAGGACGACGATCCTTCCCGCCCGCGAGGCGTGCCAGAAGGTCCAGCCGTTGCAGGCCTCGGCCCCCTGCACGGCGGCGCCGACCCGGTGGATCGATCCGGTGACGCCGTTCGCCTCGAGCGAGCCGTCGACCCGGACCCGGGCGACCACCCGTCCGCGGGCGTCGGTCAGCAGTTCGCCGGCGGTCACCAGTCCGGCCTCGATCAGGCTGCCGAAGGGGACGCGGGTCTCCGCCTTCTTGCCGCGCATCAGTTCGAGCGCCTCGGCGTCGATCGGCTCGGCGGCGGCGATGCGGGCGCGCGCCGCCTCGGCATAGCCGGAATCGCGTTCGACGCCGATGAACCGACGGCCGAGCTTCTTGGCCACCGCACCGGTGGTGCCGGAGCCGAAGAACGGGTCGAGGACCACGTCGCCGGGCTTCGAGGAGGCGATCAGCACCCGGTGCAGCAGCCCTTCCGGCTTCTGGGTCGGATGCAGCTTGGCGCCGTCCGCGTCCTTCAGCCGCTCGGCCCCCGAGCAGATCGGGATCAGCCAGTCCGAGCGCATCTGGGTGTCTTCGTTGAACGCCTTCAGCGCATCGTAGTTGAAGGTGTAGCTCTTGGCGTCGGCGTCGCGGCCGGCCCAGATCAGGGTCTCGTGGGCGTTCTGGAACCGCCGTCCCTTGAAGTTGGGCATCGGGTTGGTCTTGCGCCAGACGACGTCGTTGAGGATCCAGAAGCCGAGGTCCTGGAGGATGGTGCCGACCCGGAAGATGTTGTGATAGCTGCCGATCACCCACATCGTGCCGTTCGGCTTCAACACCCGCCGCACCGCCATCAGCCAGGCGCGGGTGAAGGCGTCGTAGGCCTCGAAGCTCTCGAACCGGTCCCACTCGTCGTCGACCGCATCGACCAGACTCTGGTCGGGGCGGTGCAGGGTTCCGGCGAGCTGCAGGTTGTAGGGCGGATCGGCGAAGACCAGATCGACCGATTTCGCCGGCAGTTTCTCGAGCTCGGCGACGCTGTCGCCGACCAGCACCCTGTCGAGGAAGGGAGCGAGGGCATCCGAACGAGCCGTTTCGGGGATGGGGTGGGAGACGGCCCTGGGGACGCGCGGCTTTGGCATGAACGCACTCGACGGATACGCGATACTCGGTGAACGGATCGTCGATCATCGCGGTAAAGAGCGGGTAAAGACCCGGCTCCACCGGATTTGCGCGATCGGGTCTTCCCGCCGCCGCGGTCCCCCCCTACAAAAGGGGAAAAGAGACCGAATCCGGGGACTCCATGCTCGTCATCTTCGACTGCGACGGCGTTCTGATCGATTCCGAAATTCTGGCGGCACGCGCCGAAGCCGCGGCGATTTCCGCTCTCGGGCTGCCGACCACGGCGGACGAGATCTGCCGCCGATTCACCGGCGTCACCACCCGCGAGGTCTGGGAGACGCTCGAACACGACCTCGGCCGCCCGCTGCCGAAGGGCTTCTTCGAAGCCCATCAGGCCGACGTGCGCAACCTGTTCGCCCGCGAGCTCGAACCGATCGCCGGGGTGCGCGAGGCGGTCACCGCGCTCGGCCGCACCTACTGCGTCGCCTCCTCGACCAACCTGCCGGCGCTGCTCACCAATCTCGGTACCGCCGGACTGATCGACCTGTTCGCCCCGTTCATCTTCTCGGCCAGTCAGGTGAAGCGGCCGAAGCCGGCACCCGACGTGTTCCTCTACGCCGCCTCGCAGATGGGGGCCGATCCGGCCGACTGTCTGGTGGTCGAGGATTCGGCGCTCGGGGTGACCGCGGCGCGGCGGGCGGGGATGCGGGCGATCGGCTTCCTCGGCGGCGCCCACGTCGGCCCCGGCCACGGCGAGAGGCTGACCGCGGCGGGTGCGGAAACCTTGTTCTCCTCGATGTACGATCTCGCCGCGGTGATCGACGGGCGGACCGCGGCGGTGGCGTGAGCGCCGATGCCGACGTACCCTTCCCACGGTTCACCGAGAGCGATTGGAAAGGCGATCCAGGGATGAGCAGCACGACGATCGACACCCCGGAGACGATCGCCCGGGAGAGCTTCACCGACGCCGAGGCGGCGGTCGAGCGGCTCGCCCTGCTCTACGACCGCTCGATCGCCTTCCTGCGCGACCGCCTCGCCCGGCTCGGCGAGACCGGGGCGCCGGAGGGCCGCATCCGCGCCTTCTACCCGGAGATCCGGATCACCATAGACACCCACGCGCGCCTCGATTCGCGCCTCGCCTTCGGCTACGTCCAGGCGCCGGGAACCTATGCGACCACGGTGACCCGGCCGGACCTGTTCCGCCACTATCTGATCGTGCAGATCGAGCAGCTCCTGAAGAACCACGGGGTCGGCGTCGAGATCGGCTGGTCGAGCCGGCCGATCCCGCTGCACTTCGCCCTGTCGAGCGACACCGCGCTGTCGTTCGAGATCTCCGAGACGCTGGGGCGGCCGCTGCGCGACGTGTTCGACGTGCCCGACCTGCTGGTCACCGACGACACGATCGTCAACGGCACCCACGTCAGCCCCGACGGGGTCGGACCGCTCGCCCCGTTCACCGCGCCGCGGGTCGACTATTCGCTGGCCCGCCTCGCCCACTACACGGCGACCCGGCCGGAGCATTTCCAGAACTACGTGCTGTTCACCAACTATCAGTTCTACGTCGACGAGTTCGTCGCCTTCGCCCGCGCCGCGGTCGCCGAAGGCCGCGACGGCTACGAGAGCTTCGTCGAGCCGGGCAACGTCGTCACCCGCCACGGCTGGGCCGAACCCGAGGGTCTCGCCCCGGCCCGGCTGCCGCAAATGCCGGCCTATCACCTGACCCGGAAGGGCCATTCCGGGATCACCATGGTGAACATCGGCATCGGCCCGTCGAACGCCAAGACGATCACCGACCACGTCGCGGTGCTGCGCCCCCACGCCTGGGTGATGCTCGGCCACTGCGCAGGCCTCCGGAACACCCAGAAGCTCGGCGACTACGTGCTGGCCCACGCCTATGTCCGCGACGACCACGTGCTCGACGCCGACCTGCCCCTGTGGGCGCCGATCCCGGCGCTGGCCGAGATCCAGGTGGCGCTGGAACAGGCGGTCGCAGAGATCACCGGGCTGACCGGGTGGGAACTGAAGACGGTGATGCGGACCGGGACGGTCGCCACCATCGACAACCGCAACTGGGAACTGCGCGACCAGCAGGAACTGATCGAGCGTTTCTCGCAGTCGCGCGCCATCGCCCTCGACATGGAATCGGCGACGATCGCGGCCAACGGCTTCCGCTTCCGGGTCCCCTACGGAACGCTGCTGTGCGTCTCCGACAAGCCGCTGCACGGCGAGTTGAAGCTGCCGGGAATGGCGACCGAATTCTATTCGCGTCAGGTCGGCCAGCACCTGAGGATCGGCATCCGGGCGATGGAGAAGCTCCGGGCGCAACCGGCCGAGAAGATCCATTCGCGCAAGCTCAGGAGCTTCGAGGAAGTGGCGTTCCAGTGAGATCCCGGCCGTAGACGCGGAGAGGCCCCGGCGATCGCTCGTCGGGGCCTCTCTCGTTCGACCACTACGGGATCACTCCGCCGCTTCCGGCACCGCCTCGGCTTCGGTCACCGGGGCGTGGCCGCGCTCCAGCATCAGGAGCGCGAGAAGCGTCAGCGCCGAGCCGGCGGCCAGGTACCAGCCGACCGCCGCCAGCCCGTGCGACACCGCCAGGGTGGTGGCGATGTAGGGGGCGAGCGAGGCGCCGAAGATGCCGGCGAGGTTGAAGGCGAGCGACGCGCCGGTGTAGCGCACCGAGACCGGGAACGGTTCGGCCAGCGCCGTGCCGAGCGGGCCATAGGTGAAGCCCATCAGCGAGAAACCGATCACCAGGAAGGCGAGCACCCCGAGGGTCGACCCGGAGCCGAAGATCGGCGCCAGCACGAAGCCGAAGACGACCATCGCCGCGGTGGTCCAGATCAGGGTGCGGGCGTAGCCGAAGCGGTCGGCGACCAGCGCCGAGACCGGGATCGTCAGTCCGAAGAAGGTGACGCCGACCAGTTGCAGCGGCAGGAAGCCCGACTTCGTATAGCCGAGCGCCGTCGTCCCCCAGTTCAGGGCGAAGACGGTCATGATGTAGAACAGCACGAAGGTGGCGATCGCACCGATCGTGCCCCACACCAGGAGCGCCTTATGCTCGGCGAAGACCGCGGCGATCGGCACCTTGCGGCGCTCGGCCCGCTCCATCGCGGCGACGAAGTCGGGGGTCTCGGTCAGCCGGAGGCGGACCCAGAGGCCGACGATCACCAGGATCGACGAGGCGATGAACGGCAGCCGCCAGCCCCAGGCGAAGAACTGCGCATCGGACAGGGCCGAGGCGAGCGTCAGGAAGGCACCGTTCGACAGGATGAAGCCGATCGGCGCGCCGAGCTGCGGGAACATGCCGTACCAGGCCCGCTTCTCCTTCGGCGCGTTCTCGGTGGCGAGCAGCACCGCGCCGCCCCATTCGCCGCCGAGCCCGAGGCCCTGGCCGAGCCGGCACAGCGCCAGCAGCAGCGGCGCGGCGACGCCGACGGCGGCGTAGGTCGGCAGGAGGCCGATGGCGATGGTCGACAGGCCCATGGTCATCAGCGCCGCGACCAGCGTCGCCTTGCGGCCGATGCGGTCGCCGAAATGGCCGAAGATCGCCGCGCCGATCGGCCGGGCGAAGAAGGCGATCGAGAAGGTGGCGAAGGACTGCAGCACCGCGGAGGCCGGATCGGACGCCGGGAAGAACAGCTTCGGGAACACGATCACCGCGGCAGTGGCGTAGATGTAGAAATCGAAGAACTCGATCGTCGTGCCGATCAGACTGGCGAACAGCACTCTGGCGGCAGAATTCGTGGTTCCGGAAGCGGAATTGACCGCGCTCATCGTAAAACCCTCGTAGAGGTGGGCGACGACTCGGTCGCCGGGAGCGGTCTACCTATATGAACCGACATTCCTGTACAATTGCATGTCCGGAATAGCGGACATCCGACGAGCGGCATCGTCATCACCGGACGATCGATGCGATCGAATGCGTTCGGCTACGCAAAGTCTGGAATCTTCTTCCGAAGAACGACTTCCGAAGCCGTCGCGCGAAAAGAAAAAATCCCGCCCGAGAGGTCTCGGGCGGGATCGAACGGTTCGATCGGCGACGGGAATGCGGGACGATACCCGCAATCCCCGCCGCAGTGCGGGAAAACTCACTCGGCCGCGGCCGGCTTCTCCCACTTCAGTTTCGGGGCACGGGCGGCGCGGGTCTCGTCGAGCCGGCGGCGCGGCGAGAAGCGCGGTGCGCCGGTGAACCGTTCGACGTCGCCGCCGGTCGCGGCGAAGACGAGGTCACGCAAGGTGGCGCAGAACAGATCGAGCGAGGCCTTCGATTCGCTCTCGGTCGGCTCGATCAGCATCGCGCCGTGGACGACCAGCGGGAAATACATGGTCATCGGGTGGTAGCCCTCGTCGATCATCGCCTTGGCGAAGTCGAGGGTGGAGACGCCGGTGCCCTCCAGGAAGTGGTCGTCGAACAGCACCTCGTGCATCGACGGATGATCCGGGAAGGGCAGCGTCATCACGTCGGAGAGGCAGGCGCGGACGTAGTTGGCGGCGGTCACCGCGTCCTGCGACGCCTGACGCAGACCGTCGGCGCCGTGGCTGAGGATGTAGGCGAGGGCCCGGACGAACATCCCCATCTGGCCGTGGAAGGCGGCGAGGCGACCGAACGGGGTCTCGCCGTCGGCGGTTCCCGCCGCGGTCTCGACCAGCACCGGCGCGCCGTCGACCATCCGGACGAAGGGCAGCGGTGCGAAGGGGGCGAGGCGTTCGGACAGCACCACCGGACCGGCACCGGGTCCGCCACCGCCGTGCGGGGTGGAGAAGGTCTTGTGCAGGTTGATGTGCATGGCGTCGACGCCGAAGTCGCCGGGGCGGACCTTGCCGACGATCGCGTTGAAGTTGGCACCGTCGCAGTAGAAGTAGCCGCCGACGGCATGGATCGCCTCGGCGATCGCCGCCACCTCCGGCTCGAAGATGCCGCAGGTGTTGGGGTTGGTCAGCATGATCGCGCCGACCTCGTCGTCGATCGCGGCCTTCACGTCGTCGACCGAGACGGTGCCGTCGGCCCGGGCCGGCACCGGCTTCACGCGGAAGCCGGCGAAGGCGGCGGTCGCCGGATTGGTGCCGTGGGCGCTCTCGGGAACGAGGACCACCGGCTTCACGAGCCCGCGCGCCTTCAGCGCGGCGCGGATCGCCAGCATGCCGGCGAGTTCGCCGTGGGCGCCGGCCTTCGGGCTCATCGCCACGGCGGCCATGCCGGTCAGTTCGGTGAGCCAGCGGCCGAGCTCGGCGACGAGATCGAGCGCACCGGCCACGGTGGAGACCGGCTGCAACGGATGGACGTCGGCGAAACCGGGAAGCCGCGCCATCTTCTCGCCGAGCCGCGGGTTGTGCTTCATCGTGCACGAGCCCAGCGGATAGAGGCCGGCGTCGATCGACCAGTTCTTCTGGGAGAGGCGGACGTAGTGGCGCATCGCCTCCGGCTCGGAGAGACCGGGCAGATCGAGGGCGGCCTTCCGGGCGAGACCGCCGAGACGGGGACGGCGCCCCTGCGGCTCGGGCAGATCGACGCCGGTGACCTCGGGACGGCCGACCTCGAACAGCAGCGCCTCCTCGAGCTGGAGGGCGCGGTTGCCGGTGAAGGTGCCGCGCGGGGCGGCGGCGTCGGTGGTCGTGGCGGGACGGGAGGGGCGACCCTGATCGTTCATGGGCATGGGTTTTCCTCCGGATCAGAGCGCGGCGCGCAGGGCGGCGACGAGGGCGGCGCGGTCGTCCCGCGTCGTGGTCTCGGTGACGGCGACGATCAGGAGATCGTCGAGGCCGGCGCCGGGCAGCAGACGGGAGACCGGAACGCCGGCGAGGATGCGCTTCGCGGCGAGCTTCTCGACCAGCGCCGCGGCGTCGCCGGGCACGCGGATCGTGAACTCGTTGAACAGCGTGTCGCCGAGCACCTCGACGCCGGGCAGCGCGGCGAGCGAATCGGCGAGCTCGAGCGCCGCCTCGTGGTTGAGCAGGGCGAGCCGCCGCAGCCCGGTCTCGCCGAGCAGGCTCAGGTGGATCGAGAAGGCGAGCGCGCAGAGGCCGGAGTTGGTGCAGATGTTGGACGTCGCCTTTTCGCGGCGGATGTGCTGCTCGCGGGTGGAGAGCGTCAGCACGAAGCCGCGACGGCCGTCGGCATCGACGGTCTCGCCGGCGAGGCGGCCGGGCATCTGGCGGACGAACTTCTTCTTCGTGGCGAAGAGGCCGACGTAGGGGCCGCCGAAGCCGATCGGATTGCCGAGGCTCTGGCCTTCGGCGACGACGATGTCGGCGCCCTGGGCGCCCGGCGGTTCGATCGCGCCGAGCGACACGACTTCGGTGACCACGGCGACGAGCAGCGCGCCGACCGCGTGGGCCTTCTCGGCGATCGGAGCGAGGTCGATCAGATGGCCGAAGACGCTGGGAGACTGGACGACGACGCAGGAGGTTTCCGCATCGATCGCCGCGAGGATGTCCTCGGTGCCGGTCGGATCGGGGGCGAGCGCGACGACGGCGTCGCCGGCGGCCTCCGACAGGGTGTCGACGACGCCCGCGTAGTGCGGGTGGAGCCCGCCCGACAGTACCGCCTTCTTCCGTCCGGTCACTCGATGGGCCATCAGCACGGCTTCGCCGGTGGCGGTCGAGCCGTCGTACATCGAGGCGTTGGCGACCTCCATGCCGAGCAGATTGGCGACCTGGGTCTGGAACTCGAACAGCACCTGGAGCGTGCCCTGGGCGATCTCCGGCTGATACGGCGTGTAGGAGGTCAGGAACTCGGAGCGCTGGATCAGGTGATCGACGGTCGCCGGGACGTGGTGGCGATAGGCGCCGGCACCGACGAAGAACGGCACGTCGCCGGCGACGATGTTCTTCGCCGCCATCCGGCCCATCAGCCGCTCGACGTCGAGTTCGCCCCGGCCCTTCGGCAGGTCGAGGACGCCGGGCAGGAGCTGGTCGGCGGGCACGTCGGCATAGAGCGCATCGACGTGGGGCACGCCGATGCGGGCGAGCATGTCGGCCCGGTCGGCATCGGTCAGAGGATGGTAGCGCATCGGTTCGGTGTCTCCGTCTCGCCCGAGGGCGGGCGATCTCCGGTCGCGGTCGAGGGGACGGGCCGGAGCGGGCCGGCCCGGGCCGATCAGAGCGTGGCGACGAAGGCGCGGTAGCCTTCCTCGTCCATCAGGTCGGAGAAGTCGGTGCCGTCGGCCGGGCGGATCTTCACGAACCAGCCGTCGGTCTCCGGCTCGAGGTTGACCAGACCGGGATCGTCGGTCAGCCGGCGGTTGGCCTCGATCACTTCGCCGTCGATCGGCGAGAACACTTCGCTCGCCGCCTTGACCGATTCGACCACCGCCGCCTCGCCGCCCTTGGCGAGCGCCTTGCCGGGATCGGGCAGCTCGACGAAGACGATGTCGCCGAGCTGTTCCTGGGCGTAGGCGGTGATGCCGAGGGTGGCGACGCCGGCGTCGACGACGAGCCACTCGTGATCCTTGGTGAAGTACTTCATGGGACGGGTCTCCGGAGGGGACGTGACCTGGGAAATTCGGTGGATCTTCGGGAAGGCGGCCGTCGCCGCCGGGGCGGAGACGGGATCACTTCGGGAGGCGATGCGCCGTGCCCCGGCGCGGGGTCGGTTCAGCGGCGGAAACGCGCGGGAACGAAGGGCAGCGCCGTCACCCGGGCGGGAAGCGCCCGGCCGCGGACCAGCACGGCGAGTTCGGTGCCGGGGGCGGCATGGGCCGGGTCGACCCAGCCCATCGCGACGGGGCCGTCGACGGTCGGTCCGAAGCCGCCGGAAGTGACCCGGCCGACGATGGTGCCGTCGGGAGTGGCGATCTCGGCGCCGTCGCGGGCCGGCTGGCGACCGTCGAGCCGCAGGCCGACGCGCAGCCGCGAGGGGCCTTCGGCGATCTCGCGGCGGATCCGGTCGGCGCCGGGGAAACCGCCGTCGAGCCGGCGGCGCTTCTGGATCGACCAGAGCAGACCGGCCTCGACCGGGCTCGAGGAGGGATCGATGTCGTGGCCGTGCAGGCAGAGGCCGCCTTCGAGGCGCAGGCTGTCGCGGGCGCCGAGGCCGATCGGCTTCGCCCGCTCGTCGGCGAGGATCGCGCCCCACAGGCGGGCGGCATCGTTCGCCGCGACCGAGATCTCGAAGCCGTCCTCGCCGGTGTAGCCGGAACGGGAGACGTCGACGGCGAGCCCGGCGAGGGTGATCGACCGGGTCTCCATGAACACCATGTCGGCGACGTTCCCGCCCAGACCGACCATCACCGCTTCCGCCTCGGGCCCCTGCAGGGCGAGGAGAGCGCGGTCGTCGAGAGTCGAGAGCGCGATCGAGGCCGGCAGATGCGCCCGCAGATGGGCCCAGTCGGCGGCCTTGTTGGAGGCGTTGACCACCAGGAACAGGGTGCCGTCGGCACCGACCGGGCGCGACACCATCAGGTCGTCGAGGATGCCGCCGGTCTCCGACAGGAACTGCGAATAGCGCTGGCGGCCGGGGGCGAGGCCGAGGACGTCGGCGGGCACCAGGGTCTCCAGCGCCGCGGCGACGGTGGCGTGGTCGGGACCGACGAGGAAGCCCTGGCCCATGTGGGAGACGTCGAACAGGCCGGCATGGGCCCGCGTCCACTGGTGCTCGGCGATGATCCCGGTCGGATACTGCACCGGCATGGCGTAGCCGGCGAAGGGCACCATCCGGCCGCCGAGGGCGACGTGGGCGGCGTGGAGGGGCGTTTCGAGAACGGTGGTGTCGTGGGACGCGCTCATGGGACTCCGGTTCCTCGTCGAGTCGGGGCTGCGGGCGGCCCCTCGCGGGTCCGGACGCGCCCCCTCTGTCGGGAAGACCTGAGAGTTTCCCGGGACACCACCACGCCGAGCGCGATCGTGCGGACCGGTTACTCCTTCGGTGAGCCGTGAGCCTGCGCCCGCGGCTGCTTTCCAGAGTGTCGCTCGCCCCCGCGGTCCCATGGGCCTGAGAGTTTCCGGGGCGGTTTCTCCTTCGGCGCCGGATCCCGCGATTTCTCGCCGGTCCGGGCTCTCCCGCCGGGGCTGGTCACGAGGAGGGCCGGAACCCTCTCGCGAACGGGGCACGACTCCGACCCCGTCGCCGAGATCGATAGCGACGCGGCCGGCCCCCGTCAACCTCGCCGTCGGCGTCCTCCCCGACGAAGCGGCGCGGAGATGGGCATGCCGCAACGACAGGCAACGGGCCGCACCGCCCCGCTCGCGAAGCGGGACGTGGGCGGCCGCGAAGGGCGGATCGCGGAACCGATCAGGACTTCGAGGGCTTCTTCTTCGCCGGGGCCTTGCCCTTGGTCTTGCCGTCGTGGCCGTCGAAGCCGACCCAGATGGTGGCGTCGTGGCTCTCGGCGACGGTCATCGTCACGTTGGCGTCGACGATCGACCACAGGCCGGAATAGTCGGGCGCCTGAACCTCGGCATTGGCGGTGGACAGCGCCGAATAGATCACCCTGTCGCCGATCGTCACGGCGACGCGGATGGGCACGCTCACCTGACCGGTCGCTCCCTTCGGGCCGGAGAGGACCCGGCCGGCGGCGCCGACGCGGACCCGGAGGCGATCGCCCTCGTAGTCGCAGTCACGCGCGACGCGCTGGATGTTGGCCTGGAAGGCGACGTGTTCGAAGTCGAGGTTCTTGCCCTTCTCGAAGATCGGCAGGAACTCGGTGCCCTCGCGGATGCCGATCTCGGGACAGGCCGGCGTCGCGGCATAGACCGCCGGATCGATCGGCTTGGGGTCGTCGCCCATCACGCCGGAGAGCAGTTTGCCGCCGATGCCTTCGGTGGCGCCGCAGCCGGACAGCACCAGCGGCAGCAGCAGTGCCGCGGCGAGCGCGACCGGGCGCGGCTTCGCCAGACGTCGCGTCGCAAGACCGAAGACCGAATTCAGCGCAGCCATGGGACCCGTCACTCCGTTCCGACCGCCGAAAGGCGCGGCCCTTCCATAGCATCGCCTCGGCGAGCCCGCCAAGGCCGGTCGCGGTCGCGACGACGAGAAGATGGGCGGCGAGCATTCTTGACTCGCGCCGCCGGCCTCCCTCTATTCCCTTCCCGACCCGGCCGAAACAGGAGCGACTCTTCCCCTTGTCGAGCCCAGACAGACCCGAACTCGAGATCCTGCTCTGCGCCCCGCGCGGTTTCTGCGCCGGCGTCGACCGGGCGATCCAGATCGTCGAACGGGCGCTCGCCCGGTTCGGTGCGCCGGTCTATGTGCGCCACGAGATCGTCCACAACCGTTTCGTGGTGGAGAGCCTGAAGGCCAAGGGCGCGGTGTTCGTCGAGGAACTCGACGAGATCCCGGATCGCTCGCGCCCGGTGGTGTTCTCCGCCCACGGCGTGCCGAAGTCGGTGCCGGAAGCGGCCGAGAACCTCGGTCTGGTGTCGCTCGACGCCACCTGCCCACTGGTCACCAAGGTGCACCGCGGCGCCGAGAGCCACCACGAGCGCGGCCGCCACGTGCTGCTGGTCGGCCACGCCGGCCATCCGGAGGTGATCGGCACGATGGGCCAGCTCCCCGACGGGGCGGTGACCCTGGTCACCTCGGTCGAGGACGCCCGCCGGGTCGAACCGCCGCTCGACGGCGGGCTCGCCTACACCACCCAGACGACGCTGTCGCTCGACGACACCGCGGCGATCGTCCGGGTGCTCGGCGAGCGCTTCCCCGAGATCGTCGGCCCGCATCGTCAGGACATCTGCTATGCCACCACCAACCGTCAGGAGGCGGTCAAGGCGGTGGCGCCGCGGGTCGAGGCGATGATCGTGGTCGGGGCACCGAACTCGTCGAACTCGCAGCGGCTGCGCGAAGTGGCCGAGCGCGAGGGCTGCCGGGCGGTACTGCTGCAACGGGCGACCGACATCGACTGGGCCGACTTCGCCGGGATCCGCCGGCTCGGCATCACCGCGGGCGCCTCGGCGCCGGAGGTGCTGGTCGAAGAGGTGATCGCCGCCTTCGCCGAACGCCACACCGTGACCGTGGAGACGGTGCGCACGGCGGAGGAAACCGTCGTCTTCGTCCTGCCGCGCGCCCTGCGCGATCCCGCCGGAGCCTGATCCCGATGGCCGTCTACACCGAAGTCTCCGACGAGGAGCTGGCCGCGTTCGTCGCCGGTTACGACATCGGCCGGGTGCTGTCCTGCAAGGGCATCGCCGAGGGCGTCGAGAACTCGAACTTCCTGCTCGCCACCGACGCCGGCCGTTTCATCCTGACCCTCTACGAGAAGCGGGTCGATCCGAAGGATCTGCCGTTCTTCCTCGGGCTGATGGAGCATCTGGCGCGGGCCGGGCTCGGCTGTCCGCTGCCGGTCGCCGACCGCTCCGGCACGGCGCTCGGCCGTCTCGCCGGACGTCCGGCGGCGATCGTCACCTTCCTCGACGGTGTCTGGGTCCGCCGGCCGACCGCCGTCCACTGCGGCGAACTCGGCGCGGCGCTGGCGCGGATGCACCTCGCCGGGCTCGACTTCTCGATCCGCCGGCCGAACGCGCTGACCCTGCCGTCGTGGCGGCCGCTGTTCGAGCGGTCGAAGGCGCGGGCCGACGAGGTGGCGGCGGGGCTCGCCGAGGACGTCGAGGCAGAACTCGACGTGCTGGAGCGCAATTGGCCGAGCGATCTGCCGGCCGGAGTGATCCATGCCGATCTGTTCCCCGACAACGTGTTCTTCCTCGGCGAGAAGCTCACCGGGCTGATCGACTTCTACTTCGCCTGCGACGACCTGCTCGCCTACGACGTCGCGGTCTGCCTCAATTCGTGGTGCTTCGAGCCGGACGGCTCCTACAACATCACCAAGGGACGCGAGCTGCTCACCGCCTACGAGACCGTCCGGCCGCTCGGCGCGGCGGAAATCGAGGCGCTGCCGATGCTGTGTCGCGGTTCGGCGGTGCGCTTCCTGCTGACGAGGCTCTACGACTGGCTGAACGTGCCGCCCGGCGCCCGGGTCACCCCGAAGGATCCGCTCGAGTACCATCGCAAGATGCGGTTCCACCGCTCGATCGCCAAGCCGACCGGCTACGGGCTCGTGCGATGAGCGAGACGGAAGCGCGGACCACCGCGGTCGTCGTCCACACCGACGGCGCCTGTTCGGGCAATCCCGGCCCCGGCGGCTGGGGGGCGATCCTGGAATGGGGCGGCCACGTGCGCGAACTCAACGGCGGCGAGGCGGAGACCACCAACAACCGGATGGAGATGCTCGCCGCGATCATGGCGCTGGAGGCCCTGACCCGGCCCTGCGTGGTCGAGATCCACACCGATTCGAGCTACCTGAAGGGCGGCGTGACCGGCTGGATCCACGGCTGGAAGCGCAACGGCTGGCGGACCGCCGACAAGAAACCGGTGAAGAACGTCGATCTCTGGCAGCGGCTCGACGCCGCCACCGCCCGCCACGACGTCTCCTGGCACTGGGTCAAGGGCCATGCCGGCCATCCACTGAACGAGCGGGCCGACGAACTCGCCCGCGAGGGGATGGCGCCGTTCAAACGTTCCGCCCGAGCGGCCGCCGGGGGCACCCCATGACCCCGCCGGAGAGCGACGGCCCGACCGCCCCGATCCCGGCGCGGCGCATCGCCCTCCTGGTCAATCCGGCCGCCGGCCGCCACGATCCCTGGGCGCTCGCCCGGCTCGCCGGCTTCCTCGCCCGCGACGGCGCCGAGGTCGAGACTCTGACCAGCACCGGTCCGGGCGACCTCGCGGCCCGCGTCGCCGGTCTCGACGTCGATCTCGTCGCGGTCGCCGGCGGCGACGGGACGGTCAACGAGGTGGTCGGTGCCCTCGCCCGACGCCCCGAACCACGGCCGCGGCTCGTCGTGGTGCCGCAGGGCACCGCCAACGTGCTCGCCCACGAGCATCGCCTGCCGCACTCGGCCCGGGCGATCGCCGCGGCGGTCCGCGCCGGGCGGACCCGGCCGCTCCATCTCGGCATCGCCGGGGATGCGGACGGCGGCGAGCGGCCGTTCTTCCTGATGGCGTCGGCGGGAATCGATGCGGAGGTGGTCGCGGCGGTGGAGCGGCGTCGGTTCCGCCCCTGGAAGAAGCTCGCCTTCGTCGTCGCGGCGCTGCGCCTCGGCTTCGCGCGGCGTCCGGCCTTCACGGTCGAGGTGTCGGTTCCCGGCGAGCCGGAGCCGCGCCGTTTCGACTGCGCGCTGGCGATCGTCGCCAAGGCCGCACACTACGGCGGCCCCTTCGTGCTGACCCGGGCGATGGCGAGCGATCGGCCGGGACTGCGCTTCGTCGGTCTGGTCGACGGCCGGCCGCGAGCGTTGGCGGCGGCGGTGACGGCACTCGCCCGCGGCCGGCTGGAGATCTCGGGCAACGCCGTTTCGCTGCCGGCCGACCGGGTCCGGCTGTCGGCGGCGGGAGGCGCGCGGTCCGCCGTTCAGATCGACGGCGAACCGGCGGGCGCGACGCCGCTCGACGTCCGGCCCGCCGGGATCGCGCTCGACCTCGTCGTCGCCGACGAGGCGTGACCTCAGAGCTTGCCGATCATGCAGGCGGCGCCGGAGAGTTCGGCGTCGCTCGGCTTCGGCTCGACGTCGAGGGTCTTGACCACCCCGTCCTCGACCAGCATCGACCAGCGCAGCGAGCGGATGCCGAGGCCGCCGGCGGTGGCGTCGAGGGTCAGGCCGATGGCGGTCGCGAACTTCGCCGAGCCGTCGGCGAGATAGAGGATCTTGCCTTCGCCGCCGGTCGCCTTGGCCCAGGCGTCCATGACGAAGACGTCGTTGACGGCGACCACCGCGATGGTGTCGACGCCCTTGGCGCGGATCTCGTCGTAATGGGCGAGATAGCCCGGCAGATGGGTCTTCGAGCAGGTCGGGGTGAAGGCACCGGGCACGGCGAAGAAGACGACCTTCTTGCCGGCGAAGATCTCGTCGGTGCCGATCTCCTTCGGCCCCTCGGCGGTCATCGTCTTGAAGGTGGCGGCGGGCAGGCGATCACCGATGGCGATGGTCATGAAGGTTCTCCGAAAAAGGATTGCGCGGGGGACGCGCGGGGAAGGATACGGGGCGAAGCTAGGGCAGGATGCCGGAGCCGTCGAGCCCGACGGTCTGCTCGACCGCCGCCGAACCGGCCCGCAGGGTGAAGCGCAGCGGCGCCGTCCGGAGGTCCGCCTTCGCCGGGGCGCCGTCGAGGGCGAACTCCCAGACCCGGATCCAGGTGCCGGCCGCTCCCTCCGACGGCGGCGGAGCGAAGCGCATCGCCATCGTCGGCTGCGGCAGCGCCCAGTCCGGGGTCGGGCCTTCGACCAGCAGATCGACGGCCGCATCGGGCAGCGACGGCGGTTCGCGGACTTCGACCGAAACCGACGGCGGCGTGGTGTCGTCGTGGCGACGGATCGAGACGATCCGCGGCGCCGCGGTCGCGGTCGCGGCGACCGGCAGGGCGGCGCGGGCCGCGGCGAGACGGGCGGCGGCGGTCGGGTCGGGCGAAGCCGCGGGGTCGAGGGTGGCGGTGAGGTGGGCTTCGAGCGGCACGCAGACCTCGCGGCAGAGGCCGAGGTGGACGACGAGATCGAAGTCGACCGGTTTCGCCGGATCGGCGGGGGCGATGTCGATCGGCAGGACCACCGGCTTCGTGTAGCCGATCGAGACCAGCCCCGCCTCCTCGAAGCGTTCGGGCACCGGAAACCGCACCGTGAAGCCGGCGAGGCCGCGCGACGCCGAGACGTCGAAGACCGGCGGCAGACCGGCGTCGCCCGGCTGACGCCAATAGGTCTTCCAACCGGGGGCCAGGGCGATCTCGAGCCCGAGGTCGGGCCGCCCGTCGCGCGATCCGGCGACCACGAGGCGCAGGCTCGCGCCGGGATCGGTGGCGGCGGCCGGGACGGCCGGCGTGGCGACGGCGAGACCGAGGAGGACGGCAGCGAGGCGGGACCGCAAGGCGTTTCTCTCTTCGAGGCGGACGGAGGCGGGGAGGATCGGGACGACCCTAGGCCGGGACGGGACGGAAGTCCGTTCACGCCTCGTCGACCCCCGGTCATCTCGCCGTGAGCGGCCGCGAACACCCGGTCGGAGCCCGGCGCACTATGTTCAAACACCGCACCGAGCGCTAGGTTGTCGACGAACGAACGGTCTCGCCGCGGGACGGCGACGGGAGACGAGGACGACGAGAATGGGCAAGGCACCCCCGAAGGAGGAAGGCCGCTTCCTGGACGGGCAGATCCTGATCGCCATGCCGGGCATGGAAGACAGGCGGTTCGCCCGGTCGCTGGTCTATCTCTGCGCCCATTCGTCGGACGGCGCGATGGGCGTCATCCTCAACCAGACCTCGCCGCAGCCGTCCTTCGTCGATCTCCTGGTGCAGCTCGAGGTGATCCCCGAGCCGGAGCGCATCACCCTGCCGCCGCTCGTCCAGAAGATGCAGGTGCAGACCGGCGGGCCGGTGGAGACCACCCGCGGCTTCGTCCTGCACTCCTCCGACTGGTTCGCCGAAAACGCCACCCTGCCGATCGACGATCACATCTCGCTGACCACCACGCTGGAGATCCTGAAGGCGATCGCCGAGGGCCGCGGACCGGAACGGGCGATGCTGGCGCTCGGTTACGCCGGCTGGTCGGCCGGCCAGCTGGAGAGCGAGATCCAGTGGAACGGCTGGCTGCACTGCGCGGCCGATCCCGATCTGGTGTTCGATTCCGATCTCGACGGCAAGTACGACCGGGCGCTGAAGAAGCTGGGCATCGACATCGGCCTGTTGTCGCGCGAGGCCGGGCACGGCTGATCCGCCGGACGCGCAGGTCGAACCTTCGCCCTGCTTGCGATGCAGGAACACGCGGCCTAGTGTCCGCCGACCCCCGTCGCATCCGAACGTGCGCCGGGCGTGGTTCGATTCCGTCGTCTTCGAGGTAGTGCCTTGCGATACGTCTCCACCCGCGGCGAAGCGCCGACTCTCGGTTTCTGCGACGTGCTGCTCGCCGGGCTCGCCCGCGACGGCGGCCTCTATCTGCCGGAGACCTGGCCGGAACTGACGGCGGCGGAAATCGCCGGGCTGGCCGGGCGGCCGTTCGCGGACGTCGCCTTCGAGATCGTCTCGCGCTTCGTCGGCGACGCCATCGATCCGGTGGAGCTGAAGGCGATGTGCGACGCCAGCTGGGCGGGCTTCGGCCACCCGGCGGTGACGCCGCTGTCGCAGCTCGCCCCGAACCACTTCCTGCTCGAACTCGCGCACGGCCCGACGCTCGCCTTCAAGGACGTCGCGATGCAGTTCCTCGGGCGGGTGGTCGACCACGCGCTGGCGGCGGCCGGGCGGCGGGCGACGATCGTCGGCGCCACCTCCGGCGACACCGGCGGCGCGGCGATCGAGGCGTTCCGCGGCCGCGAGCGGGTCGACGTGTTCATCATGTATCCGCACGGCCGGGTCTCCGACGTGCAGCGCCGGCAGATGACCACGGTCGGCGACGCCAACGTCCATGCGATCGCCGTCGAAGGCACCTTCGACGACACCCAGGCCCTGCTCAAGGGCATGTTCAACCACTTCTCGTTCCGCGACCGGATCTCGCTGACCGGGGTCAACTCGATCAACTGGGCCCGGGTGGTCGCCCAGGTGGTCTACTACTTCGTCGCCGGCTGTGCGCTCGGGGCGCCGTTCCGGCCGGTGTCGTTCACCGTGCCGACCGGCAACTTCGGCGACATCTTCGCCGGCTGGGTGGCCGGACGGATGGGGCTGCCGATCGAGAAACTGGTGATCGCCACCAACGTCAACGACATCCTCCACCGCACCCTGGAGACCGGGCGCTACGAGACGCGGACGGTGCTGCCGACCACCTCGCCGTCGATGGACATCCAGGTGTCGTCGAACTTCGAACGGCTGCTCTACGAAGCGACGGGACGCGACGGCGCGGAAGTCGCCCGGCTGATGGCCTCGCTCACCCAGAGCGGCGCCTTCGAGGTGCCGGACGCAGCGCTCGCGGCGATCCGCGCGCGTTTCGCCTCCGGCCGGGCCGACGAGGCGGAGACCGCGGCGACGATCGCCGAGGTGTTCCGCTCGACCGGCCGGCTGGTCGACCCGCACACCGCGGTCGGCATCGCGGTGGCGAACCGGTTCCTCGGCGGCGCGCCGATGGTGACCCTGTCGACCGCCGATCCGGCGAAGTTCCCCGACGCGGTCGAAGCCGCGACCGGAGTCCGGCCGGGACTGCCGGCCCGGCTCTCCGATCTGATGGAACGCGAAGAACACTTCAGCGTGCTTCCGGCCGATCTCGGCGTGATCGAAGGCTTCGTCGAGCGCCGGTCGCGCGCGGTCAGGATCTGAGCGGCGGTGGCCGCGGCGGCACGGGACGCCTTCCCGAAGGACGGAGATGGAATGAGCGTCGACGTCACCATCCTGGCGAACGGTCTCACGGTCGCCACCGAGACGATGCCCCACCTCGAGACGGCGTCGGTCGGCGTCTGGGTCGCCGCCGGATCGCGGTCGGAGGAGGCCGGCGAACACGGCATCTCCCATCTGCTCGAGCACATGGCGTTCAAGGGCACGACCCGGCGCTCGGCCCGGCGGATCGCCGAGGAGATCGAGGCGGTCGGCGGCGAGATCAACGCCGCCACCTCGGTCGAGAACACCTGCTACTGGGCTCGGGTGCTGGCCGACGACGTGCCGCTCGGGATCGACATCCTCGCCGACATCCTGACCGACTCGGTGTTCGACGCCGAAGAGCTCGACCGCGAGAGCCACGTCGTGCTGCAGGAGATCGGGGCGGCCGACGACACGCCGGAAGATCTGGTGTTCGACCTGCTCCAGGAACGCGCCTTCCCCGATCAGCCGATCGGCCGGCCGATCCTCGGTACGCCGGAGACCGTCGCCTCGTTCCGTCGCGAGGCGCTCGCCGACTATCTCGCCCGCCACTACCGCAGCCCGCAGACGGTGGTCGCGGCGGCCGGCAAGGTCGATCACCGCGCGGTGGTCGATCTGGTCGAGCGCCATTTCGCCGCCTACGGCGACGGCGCCGCGCCGACACCCCTCCCGGCCGCCTATCGCGGCGGCGAGGTCCGGGAACTGCGCGACCTCTCCGAGGCGCAGGTGACGCTCGGCTTCGAGGGCCGCCCGCAGACCGGCGACGAGGCCCATGCCGCGCAGATCCTCGCCACGGTGCTCGGCGGCGGCATGTCGAGCCGGCTGTTCCAGGAGATCCGCGAGAAGCAGGGGCTCTGCTACTCGATCTCGTCGTTCCACTGGGGCTATGCGGAGACCGGTCTGTTCGGCATCCACGCGGCGACCGGCGAAGCGGATCTGGCGAAACTGATGTACGGCATCGCCGACGAGGTGGCGCGGATCGCCCACGACCTCGACGAGACCGAGCTCGCCCGGGCCAAGGCGCAGATCCGCGCGGGTCTGCTGATGAGCCTGGAGAGCCCGTCGTCGCGGGCCGGGCAGATCGCCCGGCAGTGTCTGGTCTGGGGGCGCCCGCTGACCACCCGCGAAGTGCTCGCCGACATCGAGAAGGTCGGCCTCGCCGACGTCCGGCGGCTGGCCGGCGAGGTCTTCGCCGGCTGCGAGCCGACGCTGGCCCTGATCGGGCCGGTCGAAGGGGCGCCGGACGGAGCGGAAATGGCCCGCAGGATCCGCGCGGCCGTGTGAGCGGAGGGGACGGCGATGAGCTTCCTCAGGGTCGTGTCGCTCGAGCCGATGCCGGTGCTGCGCAGCGACCGGCTGGTGCTGCGGGTGCCGACGATCTCGGATCACGCGGAATGGGCGGCGCTCAGGGAGAAGAGCCGCAGCTTCCTCGAACCCTGGGAGCCGCTGTGGCCGGACGACGATCTGACCAGACCGGCCTTCCGGCGGCGGGTCAAGCGCTACCAGTCGGAAGTGTCGGAAGGCTCGACCTATCCGTTCCTGCTGTTCGAGGTGAAGACCCGGCAGATGCTCGGCGGGATCACCCTGGCGCAGGTCCGCCGCGGCGTCACCCAGGCGGGCACCATCGGCTACTGGATGGGCATGCCCCACGCCGGCCGCGGCCACATGACCGAAGCGGTGCGCCTCGTCGCCGGCTTCGCCTTCGAGACGCTGCGGCTGCACCGTCTGGAGGCGGCCTGCCTGCCGACCAACGGTGCTTCGATGCGGCTCCTCGAAAAGGTCGGGTTCACCCGCGAGGGTCTGGCGCGCTCGTATCTGTGCATCGCCGGGACCTGGCGCGACCACGTGCTGTGGGGGCTGGTGTCCGGTGATCGGCTGTTTCCCGGTGGAACCGCGAGCCGCGGCCGGGGGAGCGACGCCGATCGACTTGTCGGGCCGGAGGGCAGCCGCTAACACTCGCCGGGGCGATGCGTGATCGGGCGCGCATCGTGGGATTCGGTCGGTGCCGGAGGGCACCCCGGTCGAAGAGAGACAGGACCGGGGCATCCCCCCGAAGGAGAGAGATGAGGAACATCCATTGAGGAGCCTCACCGCGGCCCTGGTCGGCCTGATGGCGTTCGTGGCGGTGCTCGTCGCCGCGAGCGGCGCCCGGGCGATCGAACCGATCAACGTGCCGCTCGACGTGCCGGCGCTCGATCTCACCCATGCCGTCGAGATGCGGGCCGGTGTCGGCGAACGCCTGCAGGTGTCGACGGCGCCCGGACCGGACGGCATCGTCCGCCGCATCGAGGTGCGCGCCACGCAGTCCGGCGACGGCGACTGGGTGGTGTTCGCGCTCCGCAACAACACCGACGAACAGATCGACCGGCTGATCGTCGCGCCGTTCTTCCGGCTCGCCGATTCCGGCGTGTTCTCGCCCGATCTCGGCTCGTCGCGGATCCAGTCGATCTCCACCAGCCAGGGGCTCGCCCCGGAACGCCAGCCGAACCAGGAGGCGGACGTCTTCCTCGTCACTCTCGATCCGCGCACCGTGGTGACGGTGGTGGTCGAATTGAAGTCGTCGAAGCTGCCGAAACTGCTGCTCTGGGAGCCCGACGCCTACAAGGACAGCATCAACGCCTACACCCTGTTCCGCGGGATCATCCTCGGCATCTCCGGCCTGCTGGCGCTGTTCCTGACCATCCTGTTCGTGGTCAAGGGCTCGGCGATGTTCCCGGCGACCGCGGCGATGGCCTGGGCGGTCCTGGGATATCTGTGCATCGACTTCGGCTTCTGGGACAAGCTGTTCCGCCTGCAGGCGGGGGCCGATCAGGTCTACCGCGCGGGTGCCGAGGTGATGCTGGCGACGACGCTGGTGCTGTTCCTCTACGCCTATCTCAACCTCAACCGATGGCACGTCGGCTACAGCCACATGGTGGCGGCGGCGGTGGTGGTGCTGCTCGGTCTGGTCGGTGTCGCGGTGATCGATCCGCAGATCGCCTCGGGGATCGCGCGGATCGTACTCGGGGTGCTGGCGGTGGTCGGTGCCGGGCTGATCGCCTATCTCGCCGCCCACGGCTACGACCGGGCGATCATGCTGATCCCGACCTGGGTGCTGCTCACCGCCTGGCTGATGGCGGCGGGGCTGGCGGTCTCCGGCGGGCTCGACAACGATGCTGTGCAGCCGGCGCTGGCCGCCGGTCTGGTGCTGATCGTCATGCTGATCGGCTTCACCGTGATGCAGCATGCCTTCGCCGGCGGCGGCGTGGTCCAGGGAGCGAGCGGCGAGACCGAACGGCGGTCGCTGGCGCTGATGGGCTCCGGCGACATGATCTGGGACTGGGACGTCGCCCGCGACCACATCTGGGCGTCGCCCGAGGTCGAGGACCTGATCGGCGTCGAACCGGGAACGCTCGAGAGCGCGGCGCGCGACTGGCTGGAGATCATCCACCCGAAGGATCGCGATCCGTTCCGCTCGACCCTCGACGCGGTGATCGAACAACGCCGCGGCCGGGTCTCGGTGACCTTCCGCCTGCGCGCCCGCGACGGCCATTTCCGCTGGTTCAAGCTGCGCGCCCGGCCGGTGCTCGGCTCCGACGGCGAGGTGGTGCGCTGCGTCGGCACGCTGCTCGACGAGACCGACATCCACAATGCCGAGGAACGGCTGCTCCACGACGCCGTCCACGACAATCTGACCGGCCTGCCCAACCGCGAGTTCTTCTTCGACCGCATCTCCTCGGCGATCGTCCGCGCCCGGGCCGAAGGCATCGGCCGTCCCTCGATCATCATCGTC
>CALFRR010000097.1 GCA_937919435.1 uncultured Alphaproteobacteria bacterium
GGCCTGGGCCGGCGCGGCCGGCTTCGGCGCGGTCACCGCCGGCTTCGGAGCCGGCTTCGGCGCTTCGGCCTGAGCGAATGCGGAAAGCGGAGCGAGCGCCAGGACGCCGGCGAAAGCCAGGGCGGAGAGCCCGGAACGGCCGAGCCCGGCCGAAAACGTCGAAACGGTCACGCGCTTGAACCTCTCGGTCATCTGTCCCAATCCCCGGTCGAACCCGGTCGCCGCGGGCGTTGCCCACGACCGGCGAAGTCATGCGGCCGTCGCCGGCCGCCTCTCGACCACCCGTGACGACCGTTCTGGGAATCGGCCGGTTCGGGCAGCCCGAATTGCTCGCCGATCCGGGCGAAACCATGTCCCGCCCGCCGGCCGGACGATCCATAGCCTCTCGCCCTCCGGATTTCCAGCGCTTCCGGCAGGAGTTTTCCAACCATCGGCACAGTGCGCCGGCGAGCGCGGCAGCAGGGCCACGGCCCACCGGCTCCGGCGTGATAGGATCGCCGCCCGAGATTCGAGGAAGGCCGCCGGAAGTGCCGATCGTCGCCCCAGCCCACCGTCGGAAGACGGCGTGGAACATCCGTTCGTCGCGGCTCGCCGTGGCGGCGGCGCTGGTGTTCGCCACCGCTCCGGCGGTCGCGCGGCCGGTCGGTGCGATCGCTCTGCACGGCAGCCCGGCGCTGGCCGAGGGCTTCGAGCGTCTTCCCTGGACCGATCCGAAGGCCGAGAAGGGCGGTCGCATCTCGCTCGGCGTGGTCGGCTCCTTCGACACGCTGAATCCCTTCGTGGTGCGCGGCAATCCCGCCTCCGGGCTGCGCTTCGGAGCGGAGGGCTCGAACGTCTACGAGAGCCTGATGGAGCGCGGTCTCGACGAGCCCTTCGGCCTCTACGGGCTGATCGCCGAGACCATCGACGTCGCCGACGACCGTCGGTCCGTCACCTTCGTCATCCGGCCCGAGGCGCGCTTCTCCGATCGCACTCCGATCACGTCCGCCGACGTCGCCTTCTCCTTCGCCACGCTGCGCGACAAGGGCCTGCCCTACATGCGGGCGAACTACCGCGACGTCGAGAGCGTCGAGACCCCGGATCCGCGCCGCATCGTCTTCCGCTTCTCGACCGACGGGAACCGCGAACTGCCGCTCCTGCTCGCGCTGATGCCGGTGCTGCCGGCCCACGACTGGGAGAACCGCGACTTCGAGGCGACCACCCTCGTCCCACCGATCGGATCCGGCCCCTATCGGGTGACCGGGGTCGAGCCCGGCAGCCGGCTGGTGCTGACCCGCGATCCCGACTACTGGGCGAAGGATCTCCCGGTCCGGCGCGGCCTCTACAACGCCGACGAGATCCGCTGGGAGTATTTCCGCGACCAGAACGCCCTGATGGAAGCCTTCAAGAAGGGCCTCGTCGACCTTCTCCAGGAAGGCGATCCGGCCCGCTGGTCGCAGCTCTACGATTTTCCCGCGGTCGCCGACGGCCGGGTGGTCAAGGAGACCTTCGCCACCACCCTACCCAAGGGAATGACCGGCTTCGCCCTCAACGCGCGAAGGGCGATCTTCGCCGATCCCCGGGTCCGCGCCGCGGTGGTCCGGCTGTTCGACTTCGAATGGGCCAACCGCAACCTCTACTTCGGCCTCTACGAGCGCCAGTGGGGCTTCTTCGACGGCTCCGAGCTCTCCGCCTTCGGCCGTCCGGCGAGCCCGGCGGAGCGCGCCCTCCTCGCCCCCTTCCCCGGCGCGGTCGCTCCCGATCTCCTCGACGGCACCCGCCGCGTCCCGGCCACCGACGGATCCGGCCACGACCGCCGCCAACTGCGGGAAGGCTTCGATCTGCTCTCCGCCGCCGGCTGGCGGCTGGTGAACGGCCGGATGACGAAGGACGGACGGCCGTTCGGCTTCGAGATCATGATCCAGACCCGCGACCAGGAGCGGCTGGCGCTCGGCTGGCAGCGCACGCTGGCGGCGATCGGCATCGAGGCGCGGATCCGCAACGTCGACGCCGCCCAGTTCGAACTGCGCCGCCGCACCTTCGACTTCGACGCGACGATGTGGTCGTGGGCCGCCTCGGCGTCGCCCGGCAACGAGCAGATCCACCGCTGGTCGTCGCAGGCGGCGAAGGCGGAGGGGTCGTTCAACCTGCCCGGCGTGGCGAGCCCGGCGGTCGACGCGGCGATCGCCGCACTGATCGCGGCGGGCGACCGCGAGGCGCTGGTCGACGCCGCCCGCGCGCTCGACCGTCTGCTGGTGTCGGGAAACTGGGTCGTTCCACTGTTTCATCTGCCCGGACAGTGGGTCGCCCACTGGACGCGAATCGAACATCCGGCGAAGATTCCCGGATCGGGGTGGACGCTGCCGGCCTGGTGGGTCCGCGAGGAGAGAAGACCATGATCGTCGCGCGCGAGGACGAGTCGAAGACCCACACCGCCACCGGTGTGTGGGGTCGCGTGACGCTCGACCAGATCGTCGCCAAGAACGCCGACAACCGACCGGATCATCCCGCCGTCGTCGATTTCGCCGACCGGGCCGACTGGACCAGCGGGGTCGGCGAGTTCGTCTCCTGGAGGGAACTCCAGGTGCGGGTCGAGGCGCTCGCCGCCTTCTTTTCCGCGGTCGGCCTGCAACCCGACACGGTGGTGGCGCTGCAGATGCCGCCGACCGTCGACGCGGTGGTCGCCTTCCTCGCCGCCTCGCGCGCCGGACTGGTGATCGCCCCGCTGCCGCTCGGCGCCCGCGAGGCCGAGGCCATCGAGGCCGCCCGCATCCTGTCGATCAAGGCGATCATCACCGTCGCCGCCACCGTCGGCGAGAAGCACGGCGAACGGCTGCGCGACGTCGCCGCCGAGACCTTCCAGATCCGCTTCGTCTTCGGCGCCGGCGGCGATCTGCCCGACGGGCTGGTCGACCTCCGGATGGTCTTCGAGGAGGCCGCGAGCCTCGGCAAGGGTCCCGACCTCAACCGCCGCGGCAATCCGGCCGATCACGCGCTGACCGTCGAACTCGCCGCCCAGCCCGCCGAAGAGGGCGCCGAGGGAACCACCGGCGACGCCGTGTCCCGGGTCCTGCCGCTGCCGCGCTCGCACAACCACTGGATCGCCACCGGCCTGATGACCCTGCTCGAGGGCCGGATCGACGCCTCCTCGGTGATCGTCTCGCCCTTCGCGGTGTCCGGCGCGGTCGGCATCGGCGTGGCGCTGATTCCCTGGCTGCTCGCCGGAGCGACGCTGGTCGTCGGCCTGCCCTCCTCCACCGACCGGTTGGTCGAGGAGGCTTCGGCGGCCGAGGCGACCCACGTCGTGGTCCCGATCCGTCAGGCCCGCCGGACCGTCGAACGGCTCGCCGCCCGCCGCCGCACCGCCACCGTCCTGGCGATCGCCGAAGACGACGTCGGCGAATGGCCGATGCCGCTCGGCGCCGACGTCGTCGACGTCACGGTGCTCGGCGGTCTCGCGGTGATCGCCCGGCGGCGGACCGATCCGGCGCTGGCCCGCGCCCTGCCGATCGGCATCACCGGTGCGCCCGCCGAGACCACGCTCGCCCCGCCGCTGCTCGAGACCCGCATCCGTGCCCTGCCCCAACGGGCCGGACAGATGCACGCGGCCAAGACCCTCGGCGGAGAGGTCCAGGTACGCGGCGCGATGGTGCCGCATTTCAACTGGCCGGCCGGGACGCAGGACCGCCGGCTGCGTCAGCGCGACGCCGAGGGCTGGATGGCGACCGGCGTCGGCGCCCGCATCGTCACCGCCCAGCCCCCCGCCTTCGAGGCCGCCGGCCGGATCGACGGGCTCGTCCGGATCGGCCAGACACTGATCGACCTCGATGCCCTCGACGCCGTCTATCGCGGCATCGGCGGCGTCTCCGACGCGGCCGCGCTGATCTTCGAGGACGAGCATTCCGGCCCGGCGGTCGCCGCGGCGGTGGTGGTGCCGCCCGGCATGCGCTTCGACGAGCGCAGTTGGCTCGGAGCGGTCGAAGCGAGCCGGATCGGCCTCGCCAAGCTGCCGACCCGCGTCTATTCCGTCCCGGCGATCGCCCGTGGCCCCTCCGGACGGGTGCTGCGGGCCGGCATGGCCCAACATCTGGCCGCCCGCGGCTGAACCCCGGCGGTTTCGTCGGACATGGTAAAGGGACTTTAACCGTCGCCGATGCAGGCTGCCCCGAATCGGGAGTCGCATCGACCATGAGCCACCGCGGCCGCATTCTCGTCATCGAAGAGACGCCACGCGCCGAGACCGGCCGCCTCTGGGAGGCGATCCGCGAAGAGGGTTGGGAGGTCGCCGCCGTCCCGCTCGCCCGCACCGCCGCCGAGACCCGTTCGGCCAAGCCCGACGTCGTCGTGCTCGACCTCGCCGGCACCCGCGGCGACACCGAGCGCACCCGTTATCTCGATGCGGCCGCCCGGATGTCGCTGATGCGCGGCGCCCACAGGATTCCGGTGGTGGCGGTCGAGACCGACACCCGCTCCGCGCCGCGCCCGATCGGCGTCGCAGAGGTGATCCGTTCGCCCTGGTCGGTCGGCCACGTCACCGCCCGCATCGCCTCGCTCGCCCGTCTGGCGACGCTGCGCGGCGAGATCTGGCGCCGCGCCGACACCGCCGGCCGGTTCGGCGTCTCGACGCCGGAACCCGAGACTCCCGCGACGATCGATTCCCACGTCCTGGTGGTCGGCGCCGGCATCCGCTACTTCACCATCGAACGGGCGCTCGCCAAGAAAGCGACGCTGGTCGGCGCCTTCACCATCGAGACCGCACTAGACTATCTCGAGCGGCAGAACTTCGACGCGGTGGTCCTCAATCTGCCGCTCGACGAGGCGACGGAGTTCACCGAACTGCTGCGCCGCAACCCCGACCACTACTGCGTGCCGGTGCTTGCACTGACCGGCGAGGCCGATCCGCGTCTGGTCGAGGCGGTCTACGACGCCGGCGCCACCGACGTCATCCTCGCCGCCGAGGGCGAAGCGGTGTTCGCCGAGCGGGTCGAGGCGGCGATGGCCGAACACGCCCTCCAGATCCGCCTGAAGGCCGCCCACGCCGAGACCCGCCACGCCGCGATCAACGACACGCTGACCGGCCTCTATGTCCGCGGCTTCCTGATGGACCATCTGGAATCGTTGATCGGCGACGCCCGCGACGACGGCGGCCGTCTGTCGGTGGTCGCCTTCCGGATCCTCGACCTCGCCGACGTCAACGCCGAATGGGGTTGGGCCGGCGGCGACCAGATGATCCGCCAGGTCGGCCGGATGATCGGCCGGCTGGTGCGCGGCGAGGATCTGCCGGCCCGCATCGGCGGCGACCGTTTCGCGGTGGTGCTGCCGGCGACCGACGTCGGCGACGCCGAGATCGCCGCCCGCCGGATCGCCGGGGTGATCGAGACCACCGCCTTCCAGGTCGGCGGATCGACCGGACCGGTCTATGCGACCCTCGGCATCGGCGTCGCCGAGATCGAGCCCGAGGACACCGCCGAGACCCTGCTGGCCCGCGCCTTCGCCGAGGTCTGAGACCTCAACCGGCCGAGAGCGGCGACCGGACGAGCCCCACACCGGCCCGTTCGAGGTCGCGGGGGAAGTCCGGCGAGGAGAAATAGGCCCATTCGCCGTAGCGCGAGCCGGCGATCGGATCGGCCGGATCGTGGTCGACGTCGGGCCGCGCCGGATGGCACATGATCAGCGGCCGCGCCGCACCGCCCTTCAGGAAGGCGCGGAAGCGCTCGCGGTACGGGACCGGCTCGCCGAAGTCGGTGATCCCGGAGAAGCCGGCATTGACCGCGACCCCGCGTTCGCCCGCCGCCCCGGCGATGCCGAGCGCCAGCCCGGAGATGAACAGCGCCTTCGGCACCGCCACGCCGCGCACGATCACCCGGCCGAACGGTTCGTGGCAGTCGCGCACCCAGGTGCGCCGCGCGTCGAGCCGCCCCGCGTCGAACGCCGCGAACATCGCGCGGCGCACCGCCGGCAGCAGATGGACGTGCTGATGGCCGTCGACATAGTCCGGGTCGCGCCCGAAAACCTCCCGGAATCGGTCGAGCTGCCGCCCGAACTCGGCCGAGATCTCGCCATGGTCGAGGCGCCCGGTGAGGCCGCGCGCGAGCACCGTACCGAGGCTCGGCGCGCGCCCGTCGGGCCCGCGCAGCCCGGGGAGCGGTCCGAGCGGAAATTCGGTCAGCGCGAAGTGGAGGCCGATGTCGATGGTCGGTGCGAGGTCGAGGAGGCGCGGGGCGTCGCGTTCGAGCGTCGGTCCGGCGGCGATACAGCCGGTTCCCGACAGGCGCCGGTCGGCGGCCAGAGCCAACACCGCTTCGTCGACCGCCGACGAGAGCCCGAAATCGTCGGCGACGAGAACCAGTTCGGATACCACCGTCATTCCATCTCGGCTCCCGGTGCCCTATGGAGAGGCCGGAACCGCAGCGGAGCGGAATCGACCGGCCGATGCCCGTTTCGTCCGATCGCTCGGCACCGACGGCTCGGATATACTACCGAAAACCCGCGACGAAAGGAAAATGCGATGACGCAGCCCCCCGTCGAGACGCCGATCGCCCCTGGCGCCGCGACCCGGCTCAGCGTGGTTCTGCCGATGCACAACGAAGCGCGCGGGTTGGATCGCTTGTTCGAACGTCTGGTGCCCGCCCTCGCCGCGCTGAACATCGAGCACGAGATCGTCGCCGTCGACGACGGTTCCACCGACGACACCCTGGCGTGTCTCAAGGCGTTTCGCGGGAGCATACCCGCACTCCGGATCGTCTCGCTGTCGCGCAACTTCGGCAAGGAGATCGCGGTCACCGCCGGCCTCGCCCGCACCTCCGGCGACGTGATCGTGGTGATGGACAGCGACCTCCAGCATCCTCCGGAATCGATTCCCGCGCTGCTCGCCCCCTGGCGGGCCGGCACCCACGACCTCGTCTACGCCCGCCGCGTCAACCTCGACCGCGGCGGTCTGCTGCGCAACGCCTTCTCCAAGGGGTTCTACAAGGTCTTCGACTTCATGAGCGAAGTCCGGATCGACCGCGAGACCGGCGACTTCATCGCCGCCGACCGTCGGGTGGTCGACGCCTTCCTGGCGATGCCCGAGCGCAACCGCTTCAACCGCGGCCTGTTCTCCTGGGCCGGCTTCCGCACCACCACGATCGACGTGACCATGGAGGAGCGGGCGGTCGGCACCTCGCAGTGGGGCTTCATCAAGCTGCTGCGGCTCGCGGTCAACGCGATCACCTCGTTCGGCACCCTGCCGCTCAAGGTCTGGGCGTTCATCGGCTCGCTGGTGTCGCTGTCGGCGCTGCTCTACGGGCTCTGGGTGGTCGCCAAGACCCTGATCTTCGGCGCCGACGTGCCCGGCTATCCGTCGCTGCTGGTCGCCATCCTGTTCTTCGCCGGGGTGCAGCTGATCGGCCTCGGCATCATCGGCGAGTATCTCGGCCACGTCTTCTCCGAAGTGAAGCGCCGGCCACTCTACTTCGAAGGCGAGGCGATCGGCTTCGACCGGCCGTTGCGCGGCCCCGCCGCCGGCCGTCCCTCCTCCGCGGAGACCGGATCCCATGTCCCCTGAGCGGCTCGATCCCCGGGCGAACGGCCTCCGCACCGGTCACATGGTGACGACGGTGATCGTCTTCGCCGTCGCCTGGGTGCTGCTCACCCGGCCGTGGCTGTCGGGCGCCCTCACCGTCCCCTGGGACGCCGAGGCGCATTTCCGCGCCCAGCTCGGCTTCCTCGCCCATTCTCTCCATGCGGGCGAGTCGATCACCTGGAATCCCTGGATCTGGTCCGGTTGGACCCAGATCTCCGACCCGCAGTCGTTGATCTTCGTCCCCGCCTTCTTCCTGCTCGCCCTGTTCGATCCCGATCCGTCGGCCCAGGCGATGGACGCCGTCGTCTTCGCCCAGCTCGGCTTCGGCGCGCTCTGCCTCGCCCTGTGGTTCCGCGACCGCGGACGCCACCCGGCCGGCGGCATGGTCGCCGCCCTCGCCTTCGCCTTCGGCGGCTCCGCCGCCTGGCGCCTGCAGCACACCGGACAGGTGATGAGCTTCGCCCTGTTGCCGGTGGTGATGCTGACCATGGAACGGATGATCGAGCGCCGCTCGATCGTCTGGGGGCTCGCCGCCGGCATCGCCGCCGGCCTCCTCGCCCTCGGCCGTGACCAGATCGCCCTGCTCGGCCTCTACTGGCTGGTCGGCCTCGGCATCGTGCAGATCCTCTCCGGACCGCGTCCGCTCGCCCGGCTCGCCGGTTCGATCGCCCCCGGGCTGACCGCGGTGATCGGCGGCCTCGCGGTGGTCGTCGTGCCGGTGGTGATGACCCTGATCCTCGCCGAGAACTCCAACCGCCCGGAGATCGACTTCATCGGTGCCGGCAAGGGCTCGCTCCATCCGGCTTCGCTGATCACCGCGGCGATCGCCGACCTGTTCGGTCAGGGCAGCCAGACGGTCGACTTCTGGGGCCCGCCGAGCGCCGCCTTCGGGGTGACCGACATCTACCTCGCCCAGAACATGGGGGCGATCTACGCCGGCGCACTGCCGATCTTCGTCCTCCTCGCCCACGGCGTCGCCCGCGGCCGTCTGTTCGAAAAGGGCCTGCGCTACCAGACGGCGGCGCTGATCTTCTTCGTTCTCTACGCGATCGGCTGGTACACCCCCGCCTTCCGCCTGTTCTTCGACGTGCTGCCCGGCGTCGACCTCTACCGCCGTCCCGCCGACGCGACCTTCCTGATCGGCCTCTCGGTGGCGATCCTCGGCGGCCTACTGGTCGACCGGGCGCTGAGCGACGACGGCGCCCGCGCCTCGCGCGTCTCCTGGGCTGTCGGCATCGTCCTGTTCGCCGCGGTCTTCGTCGTCCTGCCGATCGGCTTCGGCCTCCACGCCGACCGGCTGGCGCTGGTCTGGAAGCCCCTGTCGACGGCGATCGTCTTCACCGCCGCGGCGGCGCTGGTGCTGGTCCTCGCCCGCCGCCTCGGCGGCCCCGGACGCACACCCGCCGGCGTCGCCGGTGCGATCGCCCTCACCGCCCTGTTCTCGACCGTCGACCTCGCCTGGAACAACGCACCGAACGAATCGACCGCCTATCCCTCGGCGACCTACGACGCGCTGAACACGAACACCACCGATCCGGTGGTCCATTTCCTGAAGGAGCGGGTCGCCCGCGCCACCACCGAGGACCGCCGGCCGCGGGTCGAGCTGGTCGGCCTCGGCTTCCACTGGCCGAACCTGCCGATGCTGCACGGGCTCGAATCGACCCTCGGCTACAACCCGCTGCGCTTCGCCTTCTACGCCGCCGCGACCGGCGCGATCGACCACGCAGCGATCCCCGAGCAGAAGAACTTCTCGCCGCTCGCGCCGTCCTGGGACAGCCTGCTCGACGACATGCTCGGCTTGCGCTTCATCGCCACCGGCGTGCCGATCGAGACGATCGACAAGACCCTGGCACCCGGCCGCCTGATCGAGATCGCCCGCTTCCCGGCGATCCCCGGCGTCTATCCGGCGCCCGGCCGTCCCGAGACCTTCGTCTACGAGAACCCGCGCACCCTGCCTCGGGTGCTGTTCGTCGACGGCGCCCGCGGTGTCGACTTCGCCGAGATCATCGCGACCGGCAGATGGCCGGAGGGCTTCGACCCGACCCGCGAGGTTCTGCTTCCCGCCGCCGCGCAGCCCGACCCGGTTCCCGCCGGTGACGGCCCGGCCGGCAAGGCCCGGCTCCTCTCCCACCACAACGCGCTGGTCGAGGTCGAGGTCGAGGCGAGCCGCCCGGGCTGGCTGGTGCTGAACGACGTCTGGCATCGCTGGTGGCGGGTCGAGGTCGACGGGCATCCGGCCGAGATGAGCCGCGCCGACGTGCTGTTCCGGGCGGTCAGGCTCGACGCCGGACGGCATCGGGTGAAGTTCACCTTCCACCCGTTCGCCGGCGCTTTCGCCGAGGTGCGGGCACGTCTGGCGAAATGGTGAACCGCGAGCGCGGGGCTTGCCTCGCGCCGCCCGCCGTCCGACATTCCAGACCAGATGCCTGATGCGACCGACGTCGCCGAAGTCGAGATCCGACGTTCGGCGACGTCTCGGTCGTTTCGTTCCGCCGGGAGCTTCCATGTCCGACGTCCGAGAGATCCTCGCCGCCCTCGTCGCCTTCGACACCACCAGCCACCGATCCAATCTCGATCTGATCGCCTGGGTCGAAGACTATTTCGCCCGCCACGGCGTCTGGTACGAGCGGGTGCTCGATCCGACCGGCACCAAGGCCTGTCTGTGGGCGACGGTCGGCCCGCGCGACGCCGCCGGCTTCGTGCTGTCCGGCCATACCGACACCGTGCCGGTCGACGGCCAGGCCTGGAGCTCCGATCCCTTCACTCTGCGCGAGGCCGACGGCCGGCTCTACGGCCGCGGCGCCGTCGACATGAAGGGTTTTCTCGCCGCCACCCTCGCCCATCTGCCGCAGATGGTCGCCGCGCCGCTCGCCCGCCCGATCCACTTCTGCTTCAGCCACGACGAGGAGACCGGCTGCACCGGCGTCCGCAACGCCCTCGCCCGGGTCGACGAACTGGCGCCGGTCGCGCCCCTCGCCGCCTTCGTCGGCGAGCCGACCGAGATGGCCCCGGTGGTCGCCCACAAGAGCCGCTTCGACTACGTCGTCACCGTCACCGGCCGCGCCTGCCACTCCTCGCAGAAGCCGCGCGGCGTCAATGCGATCGAGGTCGCCGCCCGGCTGATCGGCAAGATCGACGAGATCGATCGCCGCTTCGCCGCCGGCCCCCGCGACGGGCTCTACGACGTCGACGTCTCCACCGCCCAGACCGGCACCATCGAGGGCGGTACCGCGATCAACATCGTTCCGGAGTTCTGCCGCTTCACCTTCGAGTTCCGGACGCTGGCCGACGTCGACCCGTGGCCCTACGACGCCGAGGTCCGCGCCTTCGCCCGCGACGTGCTGGAGCCGGAGATGAAGGCCAAGGACCCGACCACCGGCATCGAGATCGCCCTGCAGAACGGCATCCCCGGCTTCGACACGCCACTCGATTCGGAGGCGGTGCGGCTGGCCAAGCGCTTCGCCGGCCGCAACGACCACGCCAAGGTCGCCTACGGCACCGAGGCCGGGCTGATCGCCTCGATCGGCGGGATTCCGACCGTGGTCGTCGGCCCCGGCTCGATCGCCCAGGCCCACCGGGCCGACGAATACGTCGAGATCGCCGAACTGGAGAAGTGCGGCCGCTTCCTCGACGCCCTCGTCGCCCACTGCCGCGCGTGATCCGGCGCCCGAACCGGTGTCGGCTCGCGCTCCCGATCTGCGGCTCGCCCGCGGGAGGATGAGCCGGCGCACGAACGGCCGTCGGGCGGGCGGACGCGAGACCCGTTCCTCGGCAGATCCGATGGCACGAGACCGAGACGCTCTCCTTCGGTCCTCTCCCCCGCGAGGGGCCTCGCTCCCTTCGACGGACGAGCCGCCCATTCCGACCGCACCTCGGCGCCAGCCCCACCCACAGACCGTCACCCCCGGCCGGAGCGAAGCGGAGGGAAAGGGGATCCATCGATCTTTCGATGGGTTACGGGAGGCTGTTCCCCGTCCCTCGCTCCGCTCGCCGGAGACGACGAGAGAAGGCGCGGCGGCGAAGTCGGCCGAAACGATGCCCGCCGAACGAAGAGGTCGGACCTCCGCCGACCCGCTCAGAACTTGTGTCCCGAAGCCCTGAGCACGAAGGCGATCACTTCGGCGACCGCCTTGTAGAGGGCTTCCGGGATCTCCCGATCGAGCTCGACCGCCGCCAGCGCGGTCGCCAGCAACGGGTTCTCCTCGACCGCCACGTCGGCCGCCGCGGCGCTCGCGACGATCGCGTCGGCGACCGCGCCGCGCCCCTTGGCGACCACCACCGGAGCCCCCGGCGCCTCCCACTTCAGCGCCACCGCCAGCCGGGCGGGATCGCCGGATCGCTCGTCCTCCTTCGTCATCCGCCCTCCCGTCTCTTCCCCGTCGCCCTCCGCGACGTTCACAGACTGACGTCGATGAAATGAGCAGAGCCGCTCGGCTTCGCCGCCGCCGGCTCACCGACCTGGACGTGCAGCCCCTCCACCGGAATCGCCGCCGCCTCCAGCGCCCCGCCGAGCGTCCCGATCTCCCCGGCGAGCCGCGCCGCCATCTCCGGCCGTTCGACCCACAGTCCGATCGACATCCGTTCGCCCGAGAGCCCGATCCGCACGTGGACCGGCCCGATCGGCTCGACGTCGAGCGAGAACCGCACCCGCCAGGCGGCCGACTTCTCGGTTTCCCCCTTGCCGCCGCCGGTCGCGTCGCGTTCGACGGTCATCTGGACGACGCCGGTGCCGGACGCGGTGGCGAGCGGCAGTTCCGCCGTCCATCCCGCCGGCCGTGTGCCGACCGCGGCGGCCTCGTCGACGCTCCGGTCGAGCACCGCGAACTGTTCGAGCAGGATCCGCTTCAAGGCGCCGTCGGCTCGCTCCAGCGTCCGCCGGCCAAGCGCCGTCGCCGCCTCCGGATCGTCGGCGATCTCCGGCGCCAAGGCCGCCTGTCCGCGGGTCGGTTGCCCGCGTCGCGGCGGTGGCGGCCGCATCACCCGATCGGCGATCGCCTCGGCGGCGAGCGGAGCCGCGGCGGAAGCTCCGGCGGCGATTCCCGCCCCGTCGATCCCCGGTCGCCCCACCGGCGCGGCCACGGTCGCACCGACCGTCGCCACCGAGGCCGTCCCGAGCGCCTCCGGCCCGGGCTGCGATACGCCGGCTCCGGCCCGGACACCCCCGGCGACGGCCTGC